>CANCZH010000045.1 GCA_947382445.1 uncultured Clostridium sp.
TACACAAGGATGAACACTCTTTCCCTACACGACGCTCTTCCGATCTAATTATTATTCATTTTCCTAGGTAAAATACTTGTTAAAACAACATCTTGTGAATTATTTAGAATACTACCACCATACATATTTATATTACCCATTTTAGAATAAATAGCTGAACCAAAAGAAGTATAATCTTGTGTTGATGAATTATTAGTTCTTTTAGTTGTTTTATTCATATTATTACATAATGTAACATTATTATATATATTTAAATTTCCAAAATCTACTTTTACTAAAGTAGTTGTAGATTCTATATTTTCTTTGTTTCCGTCTATATTAATTTTTCCTGACATATTATCAGTTCCTAAACTTAAAGAACCATTAATCAAAAATAGAGGTAAATTTATTAACTCTTCTCCCCTTAAAATTTTCACATTATTAGAAGTAGTTAATACTACATTTTGTTGTTTTTCAATCGTAATACTATTTGTAGCAGTCCAGTTTCCATTATTATTTAAATTAACTACTAATCTATATAATGTACACACCTTTTTTGAGTTATCAATATTAAAAATCTCTTTTTTATTATTATTTATAATCTCTTTCAACTCATTCCAGTTACTTGCTTGAACATTTTTGTCTTTATATTCTACTTTATACAAATTCTTTGTGTAGTCTGAATATTTATATTGTACTCCATTTGGAATATAGTAAATAGTTCCATCAATATTTTTAAATGTATCAGTAGTTTCAAAACCAAGATATATTTCACTTTCGCCAATAGTAGCAGAAATGCCATATTCATCTGAGGTTGTATATAAATAATTAACATTTTTCTCTTTAAGAAATTCTAATGTATCTTTATATGCTCCACCAATATCATTTGTTATAACAGCATATTGAGGATTTAATACATTAATATAGTCTTCTGTATTAGAATTTCTATAACCATGATGAGCCAATTTCAAAAAATCAACTTTTCCAATATCATTCTTTAATCTATCTTCATCACCCATTCTGCCATTACCATCTTCTCCATCTAAATTATTCATGTCACCTGCAAAAAAAGCCTTTTTATTTCCTTGTTTTAGCAAAAAGGTAATTGAATTATTATTTTCATCTGCATCAATTTCTCTTTTAGCATTTTGAGTAACACCTGTTATAAATTGATTTCCATCTTCATCAAACATTTCCCAATTAAATATTTGAATATTTGCACTTCCAAAATTAAATATAATATTAGTATCATTATTATCATTATAATAGAAGCTTTCAAATAAACGGCTTTTAGCATTTTTAACTTTATTTATAAATTCATTGCTTCTACTAGGACTTATATAATCTGATGTTAAAGATAAATAACTAACACCAACAACTTTTATATTTTTCTCAATAGCTTTTCCAATAATGCTCTCATATGTAGCTTGAGTTCCAGATGGCGACCACTTTTCATCAAATTCTTTCATATATATAGTATCTACTTTAAAATTATCTAAAACAGTTATAGCATCTCCATTATGATCTCCATGTGAGTGTGTAATAGCTAAAAATTTTAATTCTTTTACTCCATGCTTTTCTAAAAAATCTTTTACTACTGTTGTAGCTTTTCCATTTTCATCATTTTTATTTATTTTTCTACCTGCATCAATCAGTCCATAAATTTTATTACCTTTTGAATCATAATTTTCAAGTAAAATACAATCTCCATTTCCATAGTTTTTTGTTACTTCTGAAGAAAAATAAACTCTAGTAGTATTTTTTAATGTACTACTATCATTTGCATATATTTCAATTGAAAATCCAACTATAATAAAAAATATTAAAAAAGTTATTATTTTTTTCATTTTCACTCCTAGATTATTTATGACATTTTCTTATATTTTCCAACACTTTTTTACTTTTTAATTATAACAAAAGCAAATTTCTACTACAATATTTGTTACCTATTCTTAATATATATGTAACTTTTTAACATTATTGTAAAAATTTATTATTTTTTCTAATAATAAAAGAGAAAATATTTACATACTTTCTCTCTTTATCTATTTAATTTTCAACTAATTTATTTCTAATTAATTCAATTCCTTCAAATATTAATTTATCTTTCATAATAAGTAATAATCCAAAATATACTATAAAAGAAATAACCATTTGTACTAGTATAGATATTAAATTATTTTTTATGATTAGCCCAACTAATATACTAGCATCAAACATAACAATAGAAGCTATGAAATATTTTTTAGCAATTTTTAAAACATCACTAAATTTAATTTCTTTTCTAACAAGATAAAATTGTATTCCTGTAACTGTGCATTCAGCAATTACCGTCGCAATTGATGCACCAATAGATTGCCATACTTGTATGAAAATTACATTTAATACAAAATTTACTATTGCCCCAATTGTAACAGAAATTGTATATTTTTTCTGTTGTTTAGTAGGCAACAAATATTGAGTTCCAATTACATTACTTAATCCTATTGCTAAAATAATTGGACTTATTATTGATATCAAGTAAATAACTTTATCATATCCATCTCCATAGAATATTGGTACAAACTTATTTGCCACACTTATTATTCCAAACATTAAAGGAAATGCCAATAACAATACAAATGAAAAAGATTTTTTCATATATTGTCTAAGTTTTTCTGTATCTCCACTAGCAAAAGTACTTGCCATTCTAGGAACCATTACTGTACCTAATGAAGTTGCAATAGTTAATAAAAGTTTTACAATTTTTTGAGCTTGTTCATAAAAACCAACTTCTGATTTATCTTCAACAAATGTACCTATCATTGTTTTATCTAAAACTGTATATATTTGTACAGCTACTTGTGGTATAAATAAACCAATAGTAGGCTTAAAATGTCTAAAAATCTTTAATTCTTTGAACTTAACTTTCTCTATATATTTAGGTAAATACATCCATAATGAAACATTTCCTAATAATGTAGATATTACATATATCAAAAAGTATTGTACTAAATCGTTCTGTGTCTTTACAAATACAAATATACAAATAACACTAATAATTTTTACTAATGAATTTCTAAGTACAGTCTTTTTAAATTCTTCTAATCCTTGAAATAACCAGCTTATATCAATACTATTAGCAATAATTTCTAGTAGAAGTATTTTATAATACATACTATATTGTCCATTAGAAACAAATCCTATATAAAATATTAATAATGAAATTCCAAGTGTTATAAATCTCATTATTAATATTTCCCAAAATGTTTTGCTTCGTTCATATTTATTTTCTTGTAAATATGCAATTTCTCTTTGTCCATACATTGCAACACCTAGAGAACCAAATAATATAAAGTATGTAGTTATAGATATTGTATAACTATATATTCCTATATTTTCAGCTCCCAATACTCTTGATAAATATGGTGTTGTAATTAGTGGAACTACTATTTTTAATATCTCAAAAAACATATGATATATATAATTTTTAGTTATACTTTTTTTAGACATTATCCCTCCATATAATTATACTATTTTAATTTTCTTCTTTTAAAATAATCATATATTTCTTTCAATTTATAGAATATCATTATTAAAATTGCACTTTTCAATTTACACAAATTTAAGTAAATTTTCTGTGTTTTTGATAAATGTTTTTGTGAACAATTTGCTATTGCCTCACTATATCTAGGTGTTTTTATTAATTGCCTTAATTCTCTCAATTTTTGAGTCATTTTTTTATTATTTAGTCTATTAAAGTAATAATTTTTTAAAGAAACTACAAAATAAATAATCATTCTTGCATAATATGCATTTTTAAAATTATTATCTTTATTATACTTTTTCATAAAAATCTCAATTTCATCAAAAATTGTATTATAAATCTGTATTTTATTAGGATTAAATGAATTTACTATTGATGTTTCAATAATTCTATAATGATACAATGGAATATTCTTTAATATAACATTGTTTGAATATTGTAATGATTCCATAACAAATAAACCATCATCAAATAACCCTTTAACATTTACATTAAACAATATTTCATTATTTTTAATTACTTCTTTTTTAAAGATTTTACTCCATGGTGCCGTTATTCCACCATAATCTAGCTCACTATCTAGCAATTTAATAAATTTTCTGGCCAATACAGTCATTTGAAGAATTTCTATATTTTTTTTATCTGTAACTTGTAAAAAAGTAGGAAACTTAAAATCAGTCATTTCAGATTTAGAATAACTATAAAAATTTGTAAATATAGCAATGTCTGCTTCTTTTTCTGTAATAGTGTTATAAGCCACTTCACACATATTAAGTTCACACCAATCATCAGAATCCACAAACATTATATAATCTGATGTTGCATTAGCTATTCCATCATTTCTAGCTTTAGACACACCTTCATTTTTTTTATGTATTACTTTTACTCTACTATCTTTATCAGCATATTCATCACAAATTTTTCCGCAATTATCTGGACTTCCATCATCTACTAATATAATTTCAATATCTTTTAAAGTTTGATTAACTAATGAATCTACACATTCTTTAATATATTTCTCAACTTTATATACTGGAACAATAACACTTACCTTTGGCATTCTAACTTCCTCCATCTTTTTATATTTTTATTTGGTATTTTTTTCTCTAATTATTCAATACTTTTTTTACTGTATTTAAAGCCTCTTCAATAACTTTATGCATATCATAATACTTATACTGTCCCAATCTTCCTCCAAATATTACTTTTTTATCTTTATCAGCTAATTCTTTATATTTTAAATATAACTTATTATTTCTATCATTATTAATTGGATAATATGGTTCTTTATCTTTATTCCATGTATCTGAATACTCTCTTGAAATAACTGTTTTAGGCTGATTTCCATATTCAAAATGTTTATGTTCAATTATTCTTGTATATGGCACTTCATATTCTGTATAATTCACAACTGCATTACCTTGATAATTATCAGTATCTAATACTTCTGTTTCAAATCTAACGCTTCTATATTGAAGTTCTCCAAAACAATAGTCATAATATTGATCTATTGGTCCTGTAAATACTATTTTTTCTGCTACATTATATAATTCATCTTTATGTTCAAAATAATCATAGTTCAATTTAATATCTATTCCATAAAGCATCTTTTCTATAATCTGAGTATATCCACCTTCTGGAATTCCTTGATATTTGTCATTAAAATAGTTATTATCGTATGTAAAACGAACTGGTAAACGTTTAATAATAAAGCTTGGCAATTCAGTAGCTCTCATTCCCCATTGTTTTTCAGTATATCCCTTTACAAGTTTCTCATATATTGTTTTTCCAACTAATTTTATTGCTTGTTCTTCTAAATTCTTTGGTTCATCAATATTTACTTCTCTTAATTCCTCTTCAATTTTTGCCTTTGCTTCATCAGGAGTAAAAACTCCCCATAGTTTATTGAAAGTATTCATATTAAAAGGCAAATTATATACTTCATCTTTATATCTAGCTACTGGTGAATTCGTATATCTATTAAATTCAGCAAATTGATTTATATATTCCCATATTTCTTTATTACTTGTATGAAATATATGTGCACCATATTTATGTACATTAATCCCCTCTATCTTTTCAGTATATATATTTCCACCTATATGATTTCTTTTATCAATCACCAAGCATTTTTTTCCTCTTTTATTTGCTTCATACGCAAATATTGCTCCAAATAACCCAGAACCAACAATTAAATAATTATACATGATATACCTCTCCTTTTACATTATTTACAATCTCATTTAATATTATAATTTACCTTCTCTTATGCTGAAAGTTCTTCTTTAATATCTAATTCATTCTTATTCTCTGCAATTACACTATTTTTATTGAAAAAAGAACTTATTGTTAGCCAAAAAACATTATAATATAGATAAATTTCCAAATCATCAATAATTCCATGTAGAGCAAGCCCAACTAGAATTATAAATAGCATATAATCTTTATCTTTATAAGTTTTAGATAAAACAAAAGTCAATAATGCCAAAAAAATTACATTAAAAATAATTCCATATTTCTCTAATAAATTTATGTACATACAATCAACATAGTTATACTTACCAGTAACTCTCTCGCCATACATATTTAAGCCTGCTCCAATATATTTAGTATCATTACCAAATAAATTCAACTTAAATTCAGATAATGATCTCTTTCCTAAATGTAACCTTCCACCAAGAAATTCATCTAATGATACCATAAAACTACTAGAAGCATCATACTTATATGTAGTATACAAACTAAATATACATGAAATAGGAAAAGAAAAGATTAAAATAAAACATAGTATTTTTCTTTTTTCTAAAATCCTAGGTTTTTTCTCTATAATAAATATTGCCAAAACTAACAAAACCGCTAAATAATAAGAAAGTCTAGAGTCTGTATAACAAAACATCCAATAGTTCATTAAAATCCAAAATATACACCTTAATACTGAAACCTTTCCTCTATGTATATATAAATTAGCTAAAGTTATATTAAATAATATCATTTGAGGAAACAACGGATATCTAAAACCTAAATATGTTCTATGTCTTCCAAAAGATATTGTTTTATAATTAGTAATAATACCTAAATTAGCACTTTCTATTATAAAAATTAATAATATCGTACTTTCTATTGCAGTAAATTTTGCTATTTTCTTAAAATCAATATTTCTAGCACCATATATAAAGAAAAAAAGTGGAAACATAGAAAGTCCATTTAAGTGCATTATTAATAAAGTTGAAAGTAAAAAACATAACATCAATAAAAACAATTCTTTTTTAGACAATCTTGTATAAAATAATTCCCTATACAATTCTATAACAACACATGCTATCATTACTAATTTCATATATGAATTTATATATATTGAATAAAAAGATGCATTTAAAATATTAAATAACAAATAAATACCATACGATAAGAAAAATAATTTCTCTGATACTTTCATATTTCCCCCATTAACTCTATTATAAACATTTATATATTTTTGGTATATTATTTACCAATATATTTAACATCTTTTATGTGTTTACATATCCTTTTTTCTTCTGGAGGCAATTGCATATAATCTCCATATACTTGTCTCAAATGTTTATCATAATCTACTACCCCTATTAGTTCAATATTTTCAAACTCATATTTTTTTGTTTTTTCAAACAATTCTTTTGGATATATTTCTCTAAATATTCCATATGGTCCTACTCCCATAAATACAGTATTATAGTTATTATAAATATATTTCTTTAATAATTTATCCAGTTTATATTGTTGTTTTTTAAAATTTATATGTTTAGATAAATTAAATACTTTATCTAATTTAAAAATTATTTTTTCTATAATATTTCTATTTTTCTTGGTATCATTGTTTTTATTATGTAATTGAAGTCTTGCAAATCTCACAATTGTCATTCTATAAAATAATTTCATTTTATAAATAATTCTTTGGATTTTATTATCTGGAAATACATCTAATGGGAAAATATCTATAAATAAATTATTTTTTGATTCATTTCCCAATAATTCTCTTGAAATTTCATAATTTCTATTTTCTAACTTTATCCAAGGTTGAATTATTTCATCTTTTGAAAAATGTTTTACCATTAAATTACTTGGAAGATAGTTGCTATAACTATTCAAAAACTTTTCATAATCCTCTCTTGGCATGAACAAATCCATATCTTCATCCCATGGAATAAATCCTTGATGCCTTACAGCTCCAATTAAAGTTCCACCAGTCATATAATATTTAAAATTGTTTTCTTCACAAATTTTTACAAATTCTTTAACAGTTTCTAAAATTCCTTTGTGTATTAAATCTAATTTTTCTTGTTCCAGTTTCTTTTCCATTTTTATTTATAAACTCCATTTCATAATAGTTTTAAAACTATTAGTAATATCATTATCAAAAGCCTTATAAATATCAGTAATTGAATTAATCTCTATTTCTTCTGAAATAATTTTTTCTATATACTCTTGTACATTGGCTTTATTCAATATTTCTACTGCCTTTTTAAAATCTTCGTAACCACTTCTACTATCTCCAAGTAATGTTATTCCTTTTTCTAATACCATTCTTGTATTTATCCTTATAGGTTCTTCTGATACTCCCAATAAAGATATTGAGCCTTGTGGATTTATATGATCAATAATTTGATTTATTGCCATTTCTGATGCATTTCCACCTACACACTCAAATGCATGATCAACTTTAAAATTTTCATCTAACTCTGTTACTAAGTATTTTTCATCTACAAAAGAGAAATGCTCTAACATCTCATTCGAAGTACCTACAATAATTATTTTAGTATCTGGAAAGTATTCTTTTAAAAGAACAGCTGTTATATATCCAACGCTTCCAGGCCCCCAAACACCAATTCTATTATATCTCTTTATACTACTTTCTTTAAATTTTTCAATAGCATTTATAGAAACACTCATTAATTCCAATAATGAAGCAATATTTTCCTTTATATTTCCTATCGGTATACATCTATCACGTCTAATAAAAACAACATTTTGCATAAATCCATCCATACTACTTGATCTAAAAAAAGAACCTTCTCTATAATTTTCTTTAATTAAATCATCTTTTCTAGTTGGAGTATTTGGAATTAAAACTACTTTTTCATCTTGCTTGAATATTTTTTTACTATCGTATACAACTCTACCAATACATTCATGTATTAGAGTTAATGGTAATTTTTTTTCTAATATCTCTCTACTTCTTTTTCCTTGATAATATCGTTGATCAGCAGCACAAATCGACATATAAGTTGGCTTTACTATTATATATTCATCATTTTTTAATTCTTCTTCTTTAAAAAATAATTCAAATTTTTTTGGATCCACTAATTTTATTATCTCATTAATCATTATTATCTCCCTTTATCCCTAACATCATATTAGCCATCTTCAAATCATATGGTGTTGTTATTTTCATATTGTATAATTCTCCAATAACTAATTTAACCTTTTTGCCTTTTATTACATAAATTTTGCAAGCATCTGTTAGTATATTCTTTTCTTCATCAGTCAACTCTTGATATACCTGTACTAATTCATTAATTTTAAAAGTTTGTGGAGTTTGTCCTTGATACATATAATCTCTTATTGGGATATTAGAAATAATTTTATTTTCAACAGATTCAACAATTGTATCTGTTGCTTGAATAACTGTATCTGTTGCTCCATATTTTTTGCATTCTTCAATATTTGAATTTATAATTCTTTGAGTTATAAAAGGTCTAACAGCATCATGTGTTATAATTATATCTTCATCTGTTACATTATAATTATTAATAATATAATTACATATTGATATAATAGTGCCATTTCTATCTGTTCCACCTTGTATAACTATAACCATTTCTTCGTTATCAATATATTTTTTTATTATGTCCTTAGTATAATTAATCCAATTCTCTGGAACAGCAACAATTATTTTATTTATATTTGAATTTATAATAAATTGTTCTATTGTATGAATAATAATTGGCTTATTTCCTACCATTAAAAATTGTTTTGGAAGTTCTGTTTTTCCCATTCTTTTTCCTATTCCACCAGCTAAAATTCCAACATAATTCATTTTTTTCTCCAATCTCCTTATATATTTGGAATCTGATTAATTCCATTTATTGGTTCTTGCAAACCAAGATCTCTTTTTATTTTTGTAGTAGATATTCCTTCTGTTCTTTCTAAATATTTTACTTCACAATATTCCTTTAAATAATCAAATTTATCACTATTGGCCCAATCACTTCCCATTACAACAATATCAATTTTATAATCTTTTACATCTTGAACCTTTTGTTCCCAATTATTTTCTGGAATAACCAAATCAACATATCTAATAGCTTCTAACATTTTCTTTCTTGTTTCATAGTTATGATAAGACTTTTTATTTTTTATTGTATTAAATTCGTCAGTTGAAAGAGCAACAATTAAATAATCTCCCAATTCCTTAGCCCTTTTCAAAAGTCTTATATGCCCATAATGTAATAAGTCAAAAGTTCCATAAGTCAATATTCTTTTCATTTTTTACTTTCCCCTTTCTTTCACTATTTCAATAAAATGTTTATTTCTCTCGTCTTCTGGCGGTACTTTCATATAATCACCATACATTTGTTTTAAAACTAAATTATAATTTTTAGGAGCATTTAACTTCATATTTTCAAAATCATATAATTTATAATTATCATATATTTCTTTTTTAAACATCTCTTTAAATTTATATGCTCCTGTAAAATTTACTACATATTTTGATGTATCATAATTATATTTCTTAAGAGCTTTATCTAATGCCTTTAAACACTTATTCTTATCTAATATTTTTTCAAAATTTATATGATTTCCCAAAAAAATTAAAAATCTTTCATGTATTGGTCTATGTTTCTTGTTTTGTATAACAGATTTTGAAAAAGTAGCATATTCAAATTTTAATTTTAAGTATAACAATTTGTATTTATGAATTTTTCTCAAAATAGCATTATTAGGCATGCCATCTAATGGAAAAATATCTATCCATGCATTTCGTATTCGTTCAACATTAGCTGCTTTATCTAATACTTTTATATTTGAATCTTCTACTCTAGTGGCATAAACTAATGATTCCTCATTAATCAAAAAATTATCAATAATATAATTATTAGGTAATTGTTCTTTCAATATTTTTAATAACTTTTCATATTGTGGCCTACTTAAAGAAATATCTATATCATCATCCCAAGGAATAAATCCCTTATGTCTTATTGCTCCTAAAAAAGTCCCTCCCATCATGTAATAAGTTAAATTGTTTTCATTACAAATCCTTACTACTTCTTTTAATATACTTAATTCGCACATTTGTAATTCTTTTAAATTATCTTGCATATTTTAATATCCTCTCTATCCTCTAATTCTGTCAATTATTTTGCGCAGAATGAACTTCTTTTTCTTTTAATTTTATAAAAAATGATGGAAAACATCTTCTTATGGTACTAATAATTTTTCCAAAAATTAAACATAATGCCACACTATTTAATTTCATTGGAAATACTAATATTTTAAATTTTTTTGAAAGACTTTTAGCATTTTCTAGTGCTTGTCTTGTTTTATTATCATTTAGAATCTCTTTTATCTTTATCTTCTTTTCTCTATTTTTTATATTCTTATTATCTGAAATTTCCTGAATGCATTGAAATAATCTTCCAACATAATAACAACTAATAGCATCAATACTATTTATATCATTATAATTCCAATGCTCATATAATTTTAATATATGCTCATAATGTTCTTTTCTTTTTTGAAACATTTTAGGATCACTATAATTAATCATTGTTTCTGAGCCTTCCCTTGAACGATACCAATGATACATTGTAATAGATGACATTACAACTTTTTCTACATTCATTAAATAATCCATATTAAAATGATGGTCATCCCACTTTGTATTTGGAAATCTAATATTTTCTTTTTTTATTCTATCACTTAAATATAATTTATTCCATGGCAAACTCAAAATACTATTATTCAAATATTTATAAGCATTTTTTCTAAATTCGTCTTGATCTTTATAAACAATATCTTCTATTTGATTTTTATATGTTACATATTGATTTTTTTCAAAATACTCCATGCAAAATCCTGTTACAACTAAATCAGCTGAATTGTTTTCAGCTAAATCATACATAGTTTGTAACATATCTTTTTCTATCCAATCATCTGAATCTATAAAATACATATATTTTCCAGTAGCCTGTTCTATTGCAACATTTCTTGCCTCTGGAGCTCCACCATTTTCTTTATGAATTACCTTTATCCTAGAATCCATCTTAGCATATTTATCACAAATTTTTCCACTATCATCAGGTGAACCATCATCTATTGCGAAAAACTCAAAATCATCTAATGTTTGATTTAACACGCTTTCAATTGTTTTTTCAACAAATTTTTCAACCTTATATACAGGCATTATTACTGATATTTTTACCATTTTATTTTTCCCTTTTTTCTTTCTTTGCATTCAATATTTTTTATTATACTAAAATAAATTTTTATTTTCAACATATTTAGCATAAAATATACAATACTGATTTAATTATATAGCTCCCTCTTTTTTTATAACAGAATAAACTGTTTTAAATAAAATTTTAATATCAAATAAGCAATTATAATTTTTAGCATAATATGTTTCCATTTTTACTCTTTCTTCATAAGTAGTATCACTTCTACCATTAGCAGCCCAATATCCTGTAATTCCTGGCTTAACTGTTAATACGATTTCTTTATTTTTTCCAAATAATTCAATTTCTCCATCAATAACTGCTCTTGGACCAACTAAACTCATTTCACCTTTTAGTACATTTATAAATTGAGGAAACTCATCTAAAGATGTTTTTCTTAATATCCCACCTATTTTAGTTATTCTAGGATCATTCTTCAATTTTCTAGTTTCTTCAAATTCTTTTCTAGCATTCTCATCATTTTCTAACAATTCTTTTAATTTTTCATCAGCACCAACTACCATTGATCTAAACTTGTACATTTTAAAATGTTTTCCATATTTTCCTATTCTCTCTTGTGCATAGAAAATTGGTCCTCTATCACCTGAAATGAAGTTTATAATTGCAATTGCAAGTGTAAGTGGAATTAGAATTAGAATACCTACAATAGCACCTAAAATATCTATTAATCTCTTAAAGAACAAATTAATTGCTTTTAAAATTGTTCTTCCAATATCTTTAACTGTAAGGTTTAAATAACCTAAAATCTCTCCTTTATTTCTAGTAGGAACTGTAATTATAGAAGTAATTAATAATATTTTTAAATCTGTCCATAAGTTTTTTTGATAAAAATATCTAATATCATTGTCAAGTCTTGATTCAAACGATTTATCACGTATTAAAGAAATTTGTGAAATACCTGTAATTCCAGGTTTCATTTGAATAATTCTATTATAGTATGTACCTATTTTTTCTTTATCTGAAACTTTATATGGTTGAGGTCCAACAATAGTCATTTCGCCTCTAAACACATTTATAAGTTTAGGTAAATTATCTAATGCTGTTTTTCTTAATCTATTATAAGTACCATCTTTATTAACACTTCTGTATTTTATTACATTAAATATCTTTCCATTTTTACCAATACATTCTTCTTTAATAAAAATTGATTCATGATCTCCATCTCTTAAATATATATATTTTATTAATAAGCTTATTGGTATAAGAAAAATAAGTCCAAAAAAAGATAACATTATATCTGTTATTCTTCTGCATGTATCTTTAGCTACTCTTTTCATTTTACTTATAACTTTTCTAAAAAAGTTTTCATGTAAAACACTCTCATCAAAAGGAATTGCTAAATCCATATTTTTCATTATTTTATCTCCCCCTACTACAAAATTCGACATTTTTATTATAACACTATCAGCATATAATTGCAATAGTTTTATGTAAACTGTTTTTTGATTTTTTATATAACAATTATAATATTAGCCAAATAATATAAACTTTAAACAACAAAAAAACACAAATAAAAAATTAAAATATTTTACATTTTTTACCTGTGTTTTTATAGTTATTTATAAATATAAAAAGTAGCACTAATAGTTCTATTAGTGTTGAGTAGATAGTGTGTGTGTGTGTGTGTGTGTGTGTGTGTGTGTGTGTGTGTACAGCCGCAAGGCTTTCATGTCTTATCATTTCTAATACCTACTTTCTCTTTCTTTTATCTACTAAATTCGACATTTTTATTATAGTATAAGTTATATATTTTTTCAATAGGCTTGAGATTAATTTGCTAACTTTTGTAAATCGGTGAATTAAAAAAGTAAAATCTATATAGAAAAAGCAAATTCTAGTTACTGATTA
>CANCZH010000046.1 GCA_947382445.1 uncultured Clostridium sp.
GTTATTTTCTGCATTGATGTGTTCCCTAGTCCATCTTTATACATTACTGATAATTCTTTTGGTTGATATACATCTCCTGTAAATTTGTAATCTCTTGAATATGTTTTTTCATCTACTTTGGCTAGTTGTAAGTCTTCTATGTCATTGAATGCTACCTGAACTTGTCCTATTCCATAATCTGTTGCTGTAAATGTAAAGTCTTTTGATTTTGCCCAGTCTCCCAAGATTTCTGTTCCTGATGTTGGTGTTGGTGGTATGCTATCAACTTTCGCTATTGTAAATTCTTGACTTGTACTATTTTCTAAGCTATCTGTTACTGTTACTGTAAAAATTCTCCCATTTGTGTCACATTCTATTTCTGGTATACATTGTACTTGATAGTTGTGTTCTGTAACATTTCCACTGCCCTCAAATATTAAATTTTCTTCTTTATCTGTAATCTTTACTGTTACTGTATTACAATAGTTTTCAGTTCCCGAGATTATAATTGGTTTGGTTCTACTCCATTCTGTTAACTCCTCTTTTTGGGAATTATTAATATTAATTATTGTTGGTGGTTCACTTTCTGCTTTTATATAAGCATCTAGTAATATACAAGCATTTGTTCCATTAATAGTATAATAATCAACTCTTGTAATTGAACATAATTCAGAATGTTTTTTATAAATTCCTGTTTGTATATTCTCCCAAACATTCCCATTTATTTTAGGATTATTAGAAAGGTTTAAATTATTATCATATGTATGACATGTAATATAATTATAATTTGAAGCATTTGGAACTGTTATACTAGTATAAAATGTAAATTTTTCATCTTCAATACTTTCTATATATATATCATTTACACATCCTAAGTATGTATTGCATATCATACAATACATACTTTCATCTTTTTCTGCAAAACCATCGAATGTATGACATGCATCATTATAATTATAATTACATATTTTACATTGTCCTAGATTGGTACAGATAATTGGTTCTCCATTTTTTAAATTTATACATTTATGAATATTTCTACTAACACTCCAATTGCATTGTAAACATACCTCTGCATATGAATAAGTTGATGAATTATGTATAACAGTCCAAACATGTTCTTTTTTTCCTTCTATTGTTTCTTTTGAATATCCACATAAACATACAGATTTATATACATTATTTTTATGGCAATTATTTTCATTTCCCATTGTCCAATTGCTTGTATAAATGTGCACTTTTTCATTCACTTTTTGTCCGCAGATTATACATTCTTTCCAGTGTTTATTTTCATCATACATTGTTTTAAATATATGTTCGTGTTCTAAATTGCCATTGTCTTCTAAATTAGTAACATCAATTGTTGTAACTTCATTTACTGTTTGTATTTCTTCTGTTTTGGCTATTTTTTGTTTTATATTTTCTATTAGTGATATTTTATTAATCTTACTACAAAATAATATTACTATTCCTAGAATTAATATTATTACTGTAATTGTTGTTATATTAAATATCTTTTTCATTTGTGCCTCCTATACTTTATTACTCTATTTTTAATATAAGTCATTATTTTTTCAAAGTATAGGAATTTTCCTTTTATAACATATATGTAATATACATAAAATAAAAGGAGCAGTTTTCTGCTCCAATTTTTATCTATATATTCTGTATATTATTTGATCTACTCCTTCGCATCCTTCATATATTAATTCATAGTTCGAATATCTTGCATATTCCATTATTTTTGTTCTTACTTCTTCTGGATTCATGCTTGAATTAACACTTAATATAAACTCATTACTATTTTCTAATTCTTCATTATCTATTGTTTCTTCTAGTTGATCATTGTATATCATTAATGTTTTTTTGTAATTCATAAATTCTGGTAAGCTTTGTATGTGGTTGAAAAATGTATATCCTACATATACTAAGTTATCTTCTTTATATTTTTCTGATATTTCAATATAGTTACTATATCCCTTGTATAAGTATAATGGTTTTTCTGTTGCAAATCCATATGTTGTAAGTAATATTACTGCTGCAACTGCTATCATATAATTATATTTTTTATTTTCATATATTGAACTAACAGCCATCATTATTAGTACTGCAACTATCGGTAATACATTCATCACATATCTTAATTCTAAAAATTCTGCTACTCTTGCAATTATTAGTATGTATGCTATTGTTGGTATTATTAATATTGACATTAAGTCTCTTTCTTTTTTTCTTCTTATAACTATTGCTAATAATGCAATTGCAAATAATGCTAGAACAATATTCCATTTACTTCCAAAGTATCTTAAAATCATATTAAAATATGTTAATGTTCTTTCTTTATAGTTTGTCATTTCGAATTTTCCAACAGCTCTATCTGAGTTAAATAAATGGTCAATTGAGAAAGGAAAAATTATTAATCCTACTATACTTGCTAATACTAATACTCCAATATATTTAAAACATTCTTTATATTTCTTATTTATTATAAATAAGATTACCATTATTAAGCTTACTAATGCTGCATATATTGCAAAGAAATATTGTGTTAAAAATCCTAGTATTGATATTACAAATAAACTTATTAAATGTTTCTTATTTACTGTGTATTTGTTTTTTATTATTGATATATTTACACATAAGTATGCCATTGTGAAAAATGTTAGCATCATATACATTCTTTGGAACATCATTGTTGATATTCCACCAATGCTTAATCCATATAATGCAACTGTTAATATTGAAATTTCTTTTCTTCCGAATTAGATTTAAGATTTTCCATATTAAAATACATGTTCCTATGAAGAATGGCAATGATACAGCAAATATTATGTATTTTGAAAATGTATTATTGAATATTGAACTTACTGTATGCACTAACATGTAAAATAATGGTGGGTGAACATCTTGCAGTTGGTTATAGTATACTGATACATAATTGAATCTGTTGTCTTTTGCCTCCATATAATTTTGTGCATCTTCTCTAGTTCTCCATATCATTTTTTCTGATATCATTTTTGCATATATATAATCATCTTTTTCTTGTGTGTTATCTATAAAATAGTATTTAAATCTTTTTGCCCAGTCAAATATGTTTCCATCTTGGAATATTTTTTCTTCTAGGAAAAAGTGCATTGGCGTTTTTTCTCTATATGAATAAAATACTCCTTCATATGCACAATTTGATGAACCATAAGAAAAAATTTCGTCACAGTGAAACCCCTCTTTTTGTCCTATAAAGAATAGCATAACTAAGCATAATGCTGTAATTAATATTGCTAGTTTTGTTTTCTGTCTTTTATTTTCTTTTAGTGTTTCTAGCTTATTTTCTTCTATATCTGTTGTAACAACTCCAGTTTTTTGTATTTCTTTTTTATATTCTTTTAAGCTCTTTCTAGATATTTCTGTTATTGCTTGATATATCTTTTCTTTATCTAGAATTTGTAATTCTCCAGTTTCAAATTTAATTACATCTTTTACTTCTTCAGGTAGTTCAACATTGTATTTTTCAATTAATTCTTTATTTAATATATCATAATCATTATAGATTCTTGAATCAGCTTCTTTAAAATATTTGTTGTAGAATAAATAATCCACTATTAAATGTAAGAAATATCCTTCCATATAACTTGTGTTTGTTTTATTGGTTTTAAGGAATTTTTTTAAGTTTACTTCACTACTTGTTTTATCACTATAATGTGTTGCTCTTTTATCTCCATTTGTTGATAATAAGTCTGGTGCTAATGTTCCTTTAAGAAATTCCTCTTCATTATTTACTCTAAAATTTCTGATATATTCTTTTGCAATTGATAAGTGGATTACATATCCTGGCATTTTTTTCTCCTTTTTTATTATAATTCAATACTTTCTACTTGTTTCCTTAATGATTTTATTTTTTTGACTTTTTGGGCATGTTCTTCTTCTCTTTTTTCTTTAAAACTTTTCATTTGAGAATTATAAATTTTAGCCACTAATTCTGCTGATTTTTTATTAATATCTGTTTTTTCATTAAGTTTTGGAAATAATTCTCTAATGTTTTCTCCTGTTATAGTATCTTCTGTTATATCTGCATCTTCTATTTCTTTTGATATTTGCCATATTGTTGCTACACATTTTGCTTCATCTTCTGTTATTATTATATCACTTAAAAGTTCTATAACATCATCAAAGTTAATTTTATTTGAAACAATTCTCCAATATAAGTCTTCATTTATTTGTTCTTTTATTTCAAATCTGTTTTCCGTAATTTTTGCAATTTCTTGTATCATTTCTTCAATTGTTATTTTTCGTGTTCTTTTTTCACTATTTAACTTTTTTTGTCTTATATATTTTTGATTTTGTTCTAGTAAATTCATTGCAAATTCTAGTTTGTCTGGTACTTCTCCATCTTTTGCATCTCTAATAGCTTTTTGATATTTTTTTGAGAAATTAGAACTTTTTATAATTGATTTTACTCTTTCTTCATTTTCTTTTCTTTCTTTTTCTTGATACATAGACAATTCATCAGATTTTTTTAGTTCGAGTGCTACTTCTTTTGGAAGTTCGTCTGCAAATTCTAATATTTTTCTTCTAGTTTCAAAATCATTCATACGTCCATCATAATCTACCCAAAAATATTTTACGCTTCCATCTGGATAAAAATTATTTTCATTTGCTTCACAGTATTCTCCGATTCTTATTATTTCTTTTCCTTTTGATTGTTCTTTTACTTGGTAATATGCTCTTTCATGATAGAACTCTTCTGGAAATGTTCTTCTAGCTTCTTGAATAGTTAATTTGTCTGCAATTTTTTGTATATTTTCACTTTCTTCTTCCTGCTGTTCCCATTCCATCATTTGCTTTGGCATGTATTTAAAATATTTTATATTTCCATTAGGATATAAATTAGCTGGATTATATGGATCAAAAGTTATATTATAACCTAATTTCTTTAATTCTAGTAGTCTATCATTTGCTATACTATCATCTATTAATTGATAATAATTTTCACTTGATATGTTTTCTAATACTTTTATTCTTTTTCTAAACTCTTCTTCAAATAAATAATCTTTTTCTATTCCTTGTATTTCTTTTGCATTTCTTATTAATAGTTCATAAAATGCTTGATTCATAATACCTAAAAGAAGTTCTCTGTTTTCTCTAATGTCCCATGTTTCATTTTCGTCACATGGAATATATAAACGTCTGTCAAATGTTGCTTTATACAATTCTTGTGTTCCTGATAGAATTTTTGATTCTTCAAAGAATTTTTGATTATATATAATAGGATATATATCTTTGTCTTCCATTCCTTTTAGAAGCCATTTTTCTTTAATATGCTGAATGATTTCTTCCCTACTATATTTTGAAACTGATTTTTTATTTGTTTCTATATTTTTTATAAAACAATCTTTTTCTAAATCTAATAACAATCTGCAATCTCTAATAATTGCTTCTCTATTATCCCATGGTGCTGTTCTATTTGCAAATAGTTCAAGTATTTTTGATTTAATCCAGGTTCCTATAAGTATTCTGTCTCCATCTTTATATGGAAGTTCAATTATATCCCCTTCTGAAAATGTAATAGGTTCTTGTGATTCTAACCATTCTTCAAAATCAAAAGGTTTTCTATAATCCCAATATTTTATATTTCTAGCAAATATATCTGATATTTCACCATAATAATTTGCTGGAATTAATTTTTCTTCTATTTGCCCTGGTCTAAATTCTATTATCATTTCTGGAGAATAGTCATATTCTCTCATTCTTATTTCTTTATCTTTTGAATCAATAATTTTAGGCTGTTTTATTCTAAAGTATTTAATTTTTGCCTTAGCGATTTCTTCACTTTCTAAATCCATTGATTGCTCTCCTTAAAGTTTTATTCTAATTCAATATTTTCTTCTCCTACAATTTCTTTGAATTGTTCTAAGATTTCTTCTGTTAAATATATTGCACCACATGGCTTTATTTCTGATTTATCTATTATGCTTAATTTCATATTTACTCTATCGCCAGAAAAAAATTTTATTGCACCTTTTAATTTTTCTTTTTGCTCTGCTGATAGTTCTGTAATGTCTATTTTTAATGCATTTTTTCGTTCTTTTTGTCCATCATTCTCTGAAAATTCTTTTATGTTTTGAACTATTATTCTTGCTTCTTCGTCTTCTTTTATGCTTAGTCTTCCTTCAACTAGTATGATATTTTCTTCAAATAAAATATTATCACATTTTGAATATATGCTGTCAAATACTACTATTTCGCAGTTTCCGTATAAGTCTTCAACTGTTATAAATGCCATTATTGTGTTTCTTTTCGTGTATTTTTTCTTTATGTTTGTTATTGTTCCTGCATATTTTACACTTTGACCATCTTTGAATCCATTTATATTTTCATTGTTTAGTTCTTTTATTTGAAGTGAATTTATATTTGTTTGTTTTTTTATAGCTTCTTTTATTTTTTCTAGTGGATGCCCTGAAATATAAATTCCAAGCATTTCTTTTTCTTGACTTAGAATTTCTTTTTCATCTAACTCTTTTAGTACTGTGTATTGATATTTTACAGTTTCTGTTGATTCTACTAAATCAAACATTGATACTTGGTTTGCTACTTGATTTTTTCCTTGATTATTTATTGTATCTAGGATTTTTTCAAATGATGCTAATAATGTTGCTCTTGTTTGATTCATTTCATCAAAACATCCCGCTTTTATTAAACATTCTATACACTTTTTGTTTACTGTTCCCGACCTGATTCTTTCACAGAAATCTGTAAATGATTTGAACTCTCCATTTTTTGTTCTTTCTTCTATAACTGTTTCAATTGCTGAAACTCCAACATTTTTTATACTTCCAAGTCCAAATCTTACTTTTCCATCTTGTACTGTAAATTTTGTAAAACTTTTATTTATATCTGGTTTTAATATTTCTATATTTAATCTTTTACATTCATCTATGTAAATTGGTACTTTGTCTAAGTTTCCTAAAAAGCTATTTAGTGTTGCTGCCATAAATTCTTCTGGATAATATGCTTTTAGGTATGCTGTTCTGTATGATACTACTGAATATGCAGCTGCATGTGATTTGTTAAATGCATATTTTGCGAATTCTGACATTTCATCGAATATTTTATCTGCTGATTTTTCGTCTATTCCATTTCTTACACAACCTGGTACTAGTATGTTTCCATCTTCATCTACTTGTCCGATGTATAAAGTATTCTCTTTCTTTTGCCATTACATCTAGTTTTTTCTTTCCCATTGCTCTTCTTACTAGATCAGCTCTTCCTAGTGAATATCCTGCTAGGTCTCTAACTATTTGCATAACTTGTTCTTGATATACCATACATCCATATGTTACGTTTAGTATTGGTTCTAGTGATGGGTGTGTATATTCGTTATGTCCTGGATTTTGTTTTCCTTTTACATATCTTGGTATTTGGTCCATTGGTCCAGGTCTATATAATGAAACACCTGCTATTATATCTTCTAAACAGTCTGGTTTTAAGTCTTTCATGAAGTTTGTCATTCCTTGACTTTCAAACTGGAATATTCCAACACTTTGTCCATCAGCCCATAGTTTGTATACTTTTGGGTCATTCATGTTTTCATCATATTTTACTTCTATTCCTCTTGTTTGTTTTACTAGTTTTTCTGTATCTGAAATTACTGTTAGAGTTCTTAGTCCTAGGAAGTCCATTTTTAGTAGTCCTAATTCTTCTAGTAATGTCATTGTGTATTGTGTTGAAATGTTTCCATCATTTACATATAGTGGAACATATGTGTCTACTGGATCTTTTGTTATAACTATTCCACATGCATGTGTTGAAGCTTGTCTTGGTAATCCTTCTAATTTTATTGCTATATCTATTAATTCTTTTACTTTTTCATCTGATTCATATAGTTCTTTTAGTTCACGGTTTTGTTCTAGTGCTTTTGGTATTGTTATATGTATTTCCATTGGAATCATTTTGGCAAGTTTATCTGTTTCTGAATATGGATAGTCTAATACTCTTCCCACATCTCTAATTACCATTCTTGCTGCCATTGTTCCAAATGTTATAATCTGTGAAACATGGTCTTTTCCATATTTTCTTTCAACATATTCTATTACTTCTTGTCTTCTTTCATAACAAAAGTCTACATCAAAATCTGGCATACTAATTCTATCTGGATTTAGAAATCTTTCAAAAATTAATCCATATTTTATTGGATCTATGTCTGTTATTCCAATTGCATATGCTGCAATTGAACCTGCTCCTGAACCACGTCCTGGTCCTACTGATATTCCTACTGATTTGGCATAATTTATGTAATCCCATACTATTAAGAAATAATCTACATATCCCATTTTTTCAATGACTGATATTTCGTATTCTAGTCTGTCCATTATTTCTTTTTCTGGATTTTCTCCATATCTATTTTTTATTCCTTTATAGCATAAGTATTTGAAATAGTCTGCGTGTGTTTCATATTCTGGTGGTACATCGTAGTTTGGCAGTTTTGTTACTCCAAATTCAAAATCATAATTGCATTTTTCTGCTATTTTTACTGTATTTTCAATTGCATCTGGAAATTCTGAAAAGTATTCTGCCATTTCTTCTGGTGATTTTATATAGAATTCTTCTGTCTCAAATCTCATTCTATCTTCATCAGACATTCTTTTTCCTGTTTGTATGCATAATAAAACTTCATGAAAATAACTATCTTCTTTTTTTAAATAATGTGCATCATTTGTTGCTACTAGTGGTATATCTAGTTTTCTTGCTAGTTCTATTAATTTTTGATTTACTAGTATTTGTTGTCTTAATCCATTATGTTGTATTTCTATGTAATAATCATCTTTGAATATATTTTTATGCCACATAGCTATTTCTTCTGCTTTTTCCATGTCGCCTTTTATTATTGCTTGGCTTAAGCTTCCTGCCAAACAAGCACTTAAACAAACTAGTCCTTCACTATATTTTTCAAGTATCTCTAAGTCAATACGTGGTTTATAATAAAATCCATCTATGAAAGATAATGAAACTAGTTTTGTTAGGTTTTGGTATCCTATTTTATTTTTGGCAAGTAGTATTAAATGGTTATATCCACTATCAATATTTGCTTCCTTGTCAAATCTTGAGCGTGCAGCTACATACACTTCACATCCAATGATTGGTTTTATATCGTTTTTCTTACATTCTTTATAAAAGTCTACTGCTCCATACATAACTCCATGGTCAGTAAGAGCAATTGCTTTCATTCCAAGCTCTTTTGCCCTGACTGGTAAATCTTTAATTCTACTCATTCCATCTAGTAAACTGTATTCACTATGGACATGTAAATGTACGAAATCTGCCATTTTTTATCTCCTCTTTTATCTTGTTAGTTATATCACATTTATGGCGTTTTATCAACATTTATAAATCTTTTCTTGACAATTTTAATTTCCTACATTATAATTTATGTTATGTTAACGTCATCTTTGATGACTTGCCATTACGAAAGTAATGTGTATGAAAGGAGACTTTTTCATGTCTGTATTCTTTTTACTTGTATTGATGACTGTCTTCTGTGTTGCAATTTACCTTTCTCCTTCAATTGCTAATGAAATTATAGCTTTGAACGAAATGGTTGTTGTAACGCGGATTCCGGTAAGACCCACTGTTAATAAATTAACAGTTAAGTCTAAAATCGCTTATAAGCGAAAGAGAATTCGGAAAGATGCATTGTTCTAATCCCTTTCGGGGGATAAATTTTAAGAATTATATCAAATGAATAAGTACTAACTTAAGACGCCATGCTGACTGCACGGCGTCTTTTCTTTATTATATTAATTTTATTATTTCTGATATATTTTTTGCTTCTACTTTTGGAATTGATAATATTTCAAATTTTGATATTTTATCTCCAAATTGTATTTCTATTATATCTCCTACTTTTACTTCATAGCTTGGTTTTACTGTTTTTCCATTCACAACCACTCTTCCGGTTGTCTGCTACTTCGTTTGCTACGCTTCTTCTTTTAATTATTCTACTCATTTTTAAGAACTTATCTAGTCTCATTTTTTTCTCCTTTTAATTTAATTTTGCATCGTTTTTTGAATATACTTTTATCGTCTTCTATTGCAACCACAACTTGATGTAGTATTTTGATTTAATGCATTTTGTAAACTTGTATTGTTTACATTTTGAATTAAGTTCTCTAAACATGTGTTGTTATCATCGTTTTCTTGGCTGTTACACCATTGTTTTGTTATCCATGCTACAACATATGAAAGAATTGTATATAAAATTGTAAAAATTAAAAATGTCTCATCTGCTACCGCAAATGTTACTATTAATAATATTGAAAATGTTATTCCTGCTATTTTTATTGGACAGTTTATTAATGTTTCAAATATTATAGATAAAATAATAATCGCTACTGGTAAGGCAAAAAATAAAAGTAATAAATTGCTCATATGTATTATCTCCTTTAGATTTTTTTATATAATATTCTAAAGGTAAATTATTTGTTCTATTAGTATTCTACTTTTAATAAATATAATCCATGTGCAGGTAATGTTTTTCCAGCTTTATTTCTGTCTTTTGATTCTATTATACTAGTTATTTCTTCTGGTTTTATTTTTCCGAAGTCCTACTTCTAATAATGTTCCTGAAATTATTCTTACCATGTTGTATAAAAATCCTGTTCCTGTAATTTCTATTATTATTCTTTCATTTTCTTTTCTTACTTCACCAGCTAATATTCTTCTTACACTACTTTTACTACTTGTTCCACTTGCCTTAAATGCTTTAAAGTCATGTTCTCCTATAAAATATTTTATTGCTTCATTCATTTTTTCATAATCTAATTTATTTGATATATGATATTCTAATCCTCTATATATTGCTGTTCCGCTCTTCTGAATTATTTATTATATATCTATATGTTTTTGATTTTACTGAATATCTGCTATGAAATTTTTCGTCTACTTCTTCTGCTGATTTTATTACTATACTTTTTTTTAGTTTTGAGTTTATTGCTTTTGGAATTTTTTCTATTGGAATTTTAGATTCTGTTTTAAAATTTGCTGTTTGTCCTAAACTATGTACTCCAGCATCTGTTCTTCCTGAGGCTGTTAAATCTACTTTTTCTCCTGTAATTTCTTCTATTGCTTTTTCTATTTCTCCTTGAATATTTAACTTGTCAGGTTGCTTTTGCCAACCGATTAAATCCTTTTCCATCATATTCAATAACTAGCTTAATATTTCTCATATATACCTCTACAAATTTATTTGCATTGGTATTATATCAAATTTTATTGTAAAATCCAATCTATAATTACTTTTTTAATTTTAAAATATTCTTCTTGTTCAAATTGCATATTTGCTATGCAATATCTATGGTTTGCTATATGTGAGCAAAATATACATTCATATAAACTATTGCAATCTTGTATAAATAATGAATTTGTTATTTTAGCAGAACATATTACATTATAGCTATTTGAACATGTTCCTGAATCATCAACTCTTATGCAATTGCTTGAGTTTCCGCTTCTTTGTGATGCTATCATATTTTCACAGTCTCCGCATCCATCCGAAAAAATCATATTTTTACTTTTTCTACAATCAGTTGAACGATATATATTTGTGCAGTTATATATTGTGTCACTTTCTGATACATTACTTGAATCATATACTCTTTCTGTTGTTGTATAATTAATTTTATTCCAAATATTTATTATATCTTCTAAAGTTGCTATTTTTCTTTTTTTAATCATCCATCCTTTTGTTTCATCATATTTTTCCATGTTATTTTGAGTTATAAACCTTTGTGCATTTTCCATTTCTGACCAAGTTAATTCTCCTGTTATGCTATCTTTTACTTGTTTAGGAAGTTTTACATCAAATGCAAATTTTTCTTCTATTTGTTCTAATGTATATGGATTTTCTCTCTGAAAAATATTAAAAAATATTTCTGATGCAACTTTTTCTGCTTCTTTTTTATTCATATTTTATTTTCCTCCTACTTGTTGATTGTGCTTTCATAATTGCTTGCAAGTCTAAAGCTTTTCCTAATGTAAATTCTGTTTTTTCTAAGTTTGTGTCAAACATCTCCTTCTCCAATGATACACTTTGTTCTTCTTTTTCTGCTTTGCTTAATATTTGATTTTTCTTTCTTGGAATTGCTGTAAAGTCTAATGTTTTACTTCTGAATGATGGTATTAATTTTCCATCTTTGCTAATTCTTACTATACACTCTCTATTTGGTAATTCTGTTAGCAATTTTATTCTATTGTGATATGAATTTTTTACTGCCATTTCCATTTGTAGTTGTCCATTTATCATTATTGCATCTTCTCTTGAAATTCTGAAAGAATAATAATTCATAACATTTGAAAATATTGCATCTTTTAGCTCTTTGCTTACTTGACCAAAATATTGTTGTGCCAAAATTATTGATAGATTATATTTTCTAGCTTCTGCCAAAAGGTTTCTTAAAATTGGATTTTCTACTACTGCTACTTCATCAATTATTAATATAATATGTTCTTGATATTTTCTCCTTTGTACAAGCTGAAAAATTATTCCTATTATTAATCCTGCAATTGTTTTAGTAACCTTTTCTCCAAGTTCTGCTTGATTTAATGAAAATAGTGTTAAAAAATTTTTTTGTATTGTTTCTTCTACTTTTTCTGCTTCTGTATTTTGGAATGCTGGTAGCATCTGCATTTCGTCTATTAAGCCTATTATAGGCGAAATTGCTTCTTGATATGATTTTGATTTTAATTCATTAAAATCTGTTAGAAAGAATTCTTTTATATGTTCTTCAATTTCACTTGAATCTCTTATTAGTTCATTTCTGAATTCTGTTTGAATTAATAATTTTCTTAAATTATTAAAATTCAATATTTCTTTTTTTAACAATAGATATACACTATGTCTTAACACTCTTTCTAATTTAGAATTAAATTGCTCACCAAAAATATTTTTTAAAAGGTGAATTAAAAAAGTAAATTCTATTGAATCAAAATTAAAGATAATTTAATTC
>CANCZH010000047.1 GCA_947382445.1 uncultured Clostridium sp.
GTGTTATAAATATTTATTTTTAAATAAAGTGTGTCATATGTTTGACTAACCTACAGCTGTTTTATTTTAAAAAATAATATAACATTGACAAAATAAATAAAAAAAAGTATTATATTAAATATATATAATATACATATAAAAAAGGGAGAAAAAAATGGAAGAATACAAGAAAATTTTAAAACCATCAAAAAAAACATTAATAGTACTAATTATTCTTGTAGTACTATCAGTTGCGGGATTTACTGCTTCAGAAATAATGATGCAACCAGGCAAAGACGAAAAATGTACATCATATGATACTTTAATTAGTTTAGACCAAGATGAAGAAAATAAATACGCAAAAGTAACAATAACAGATATGCCTTATGAATTTGCAACAAAAAAGGAGAATAGCTCTACAGAAAGATATTACTTTGTAATAGATGAAAACAATTATTTATATATTGTAAGATTATCTCCAAAAAAATATCAAGATATAGAAAAAAAATACAATGAAAACAAAGAAAATTTCAAATATGAATTAAAAGGATACTTATTCAATACACCAAACGAGTTGAAAAAACTTGCAATAAGCGAATATAATAAAGGAAGAACAGCAGATCAAAAAATAACAGCTTCAGACTTTAAAGATTATTTTGGAAAAACATACTTAGATGATAGAATTACACCAAATTCTGATATGGCAACAGTATTCATAATGATAGCATTCTTTACATCAATTTTTTCTACAGTAACATTAGTAATATACATAAACTCAATAATAAGAGTAAAATTAGCTATAAAGAAATATGGAAAAGAAGAATTAGAACTAGAATTATCAAAAGATACAGTTCAAGCATATCCTAAAGCCAAAATACATTTAACAGAAAAATATGTAATGTCAACTATAAATGGATTACATATTATATCATATGAAGATATCTTATGGACATATATAGAAAAAAGAAGACAAAACGGTGTAACAACAGCAAAATTCATTATAGCAGCAACAAAGATTGGTAAAAAATATTATATTGCAAGTAACTTTAACGAAGATATATTAGCAGAAATAATAGCTAATATAGCTGAAAAAAACAATGAAGTATTAGTTGGATTTACATCAGAAAACAGAAAAGAATATAATACAAAACGTAAAGAATTTAAAAATCAAAAATAATAAATAATCATATAATAAAATAAGAAACTATGTGGAAAATTAAACACATAGTTTTTTCTATTATAAGAAAGTTCTCCGAACTTCCTATAATAGAAATACATTCCACAGAAAATTGCTATGCAATTTTCGCGGACGAACAAAGACGCAGACTTTAAAATGTTTAAAACAGAGACAATGTTATTAATGTCTGCTTTTGTTCTATTTTCAAAAAAGGAGATTATTATAAAATGCAAGAAACAATAAAAACAATTGGAAATACTCCAATGATAAAAATAACTTATGAATATAAAGGAGAAACAAAATATCTGTATTCCAAGTTAGAATATTATAATTTAACAGGAAGTATAAAAGATAGAGTTGCATATTACATTATAAAAAGAGCAAAAGAAAGCGGAGAACTAAAAGAAGAAATGCCAATAATAGAAGCAACAAGCGGAAACACAGGAATTTCACTAGCAGCACTAGGAAAGTTCTATAATCACCCTGTATATATTTTTATGCCAGATTGGGTTAGTAAAGAGAGAATTAATTTAATGAAAAGCTTTGATGCAACAGTTACCCTATTTTCAAAAGAAGAGGGTGGATTTATAAGATGTGTTAATGAATCAAAGAAAATGGCCAAAGAAACAAATGGATTTTTAGCCAACCAATTTGCAAACAAAGACAATTTTTTAGCACATTATGAAACAACTGCTGAAGAGATTATAAAACAAGTTCCAGAAAAAATATATGGATTTGTTTCAGGAGTCGGAACTGGTGGAACATTAATGGGAGTAGGAAAACGACTAAAAAATGAATTTAATGAATCAAAAATAGTAGCAATAGAACCAGAAAAAATGCCAATGATATCAAAAGGTAAAATATATGGTCAGCATAAAATAGAAGGAATAGGAGATGACTTTGTTCCAGAACTAGTAGATAGAAGTGCAATTGATGAAGTAATATTAATAAATGATGATGACGCAATCAACATGTCACGAAAGCTTGCAAAACAGCTAGGACTGGGAGTACGGAATATCTTCAGGAGCAAATTTAATAGGAGCAATACTATTAAATGAAAAAATAAATAAACCAATAGTTACAGTATTTGCAGATGATAACAAAAAATATCTATCTACTGATTTATCAAAAGAAATTGATACAAATATATCATTTATATCAAATCAAGTAAATTTAAAAACATATGAAATTATATAATAACAGTCACTAAAATGTCACTTATATTTGATAATATAGAAAAGAGATAGTATAATAGTTATAATTTTTAAAAGAGGTATTTTATGAGCAAAATATTACTAGTTGAAGATAATGAAACAATAATCCTAGGATTAGAATATTTATTCAAAGAAGAATCATTTGAATTTAATATAGTTACAAATAAAAAAGATGCAGTTTCAATAATAGAAAAAGAACAATTTGATTTGATTTTATTAGATATAATGCTACCTGATGGAAACGGGTTTGAAATAGGAAAATATATAAAGAAGAAATTTGAAACTCCAATAATCTTTCTTACAGCAAAAGATGAAGAAAAAGATGTTGTATATGGTCTAGAATTAGGAGCAGACGATTATATAATAAAACCATTTAGAAATAGAGAATTAATATCAAGAATAAAAAATGTATTAAAAAGAAATCAAAAAAACAACATTTTAAAATGTCAAAATATTAAAATTGATACAAACTTAGGAAAAGTATACAATGAAAACGAAGAAATAATACTAACAAAACTAGAATATAAAATACTTTCCAATTTGTTCATAAATCAAAACAAACTAGTAACAAGAGAAGAAATTTTAAATGATATTTGGGATATAGCTGGAAATTTCGTTAATGATAATACATTAACAGTATATATAAAAAGAATTAGAGAAAAGCTTGGAGATAAAGACGGAAAAATAATACAAACAGTAAGAGGGCTAGGATATAGAGTAGAGGAGTAAGAATGAAGATATCAAAAAATGTTCAAGGTAAAAAATATATATACTTTTTTATTACAATGTCAGCAATATTTTGCTTAATATTAGGATTTTCTATAATTTCTCAAAATAAACAACAAACTAAAATAATAAATACAAAAATTGGTCAAATAGTTGGAGAAGTAAAAAAGCAATATCCAGAAATAGATGATGAACAAATAATAAAAATATTAAACGAAGAAAAATATCAAAAAGATGGAGAAAAGATTTTTGAAGATTATGGAATTTCACAAGAGGAAATGTTTATAAACGAGTTAAAAAATAAGCAACAAAAAAATCTCATAACAAACATAGGAATAATTTCTTTAAGTTATGTGATTTTTATTTTAGTTTTTATAATTTATTTAAAATTTAGACAAATGAAAATAAATAAGTTAGATACATATATTCAAAGGGTATCAAAAAAAGACTATTCAATAGACATTGAACATTATTCAGAAGATGAGTTAAATTGTTTAAAAGATTCACTATATAAAATAACAGTAATGCTAAAAGAAGAAGCTGAAAACAAATCAAAGCAAAACGAAGCAATATTGTCAGCAGTGTCAGATATTTCACATCAGCTTAAAACACCGCTAACATCAATACTAATATTACTTGATGATATTACAGAAAACCCAGATATGGATAATAAAACAAAGAGAAAATTTTTATTAGAAATATCTAAACAAATAAAAGGAATGAATTTCCTAATTTTAGCACTTTTAAAACTATCAAGGCTAGATGCAGGTGCAGTAGAATTTGAAAATGAGGAAATAAACTTAAAACAATTAATAGATGATGTATTATCAGAATTAGAAATTTTAATAGATGTAAAACAAATAAAAATAGAAAAAATAATAAAATCAAATCCAATTATAGTTGGAGATTATAATTGGAATAAAGAAGCAATATTAAATATAATTAAAAATGCAATAGAACATACACAAGAGCGGAAAAACAGTTACAATTACATTAAATGAAAATAGTGTATATTCAATGCTAGAAATAAAAGATCAAGGAGAAGGAATTTCAAAAGAAGAACTAAAACATATTTTCAAAAGATTTTATAAAACAAAAAATTCAAAAGAAAATAGTATTGGAATAGGTTTAGCACTATCAAAATCAATAATTGAAAAACAAAACGGATATATACAAGTAGAATCAAAAATAAACCAAGGAACTACTTTTATAATAAAATATTTAAAATAGTCACTTGATTGTCACATTACTTATATATAATTATTTCAGATAAAAAGAAAAAAAGGAGATTAATATATGGAAATTCTAAAAGTAGAAAACCTAACTAAAAAGTATGGGAAAGGCGAAAGTCAAGTAGTAGCCGTTGACAACATTTCATTTTCAGTAGAAAAAGGAGAATTTGTAGCAATTGTAGGAAGTTCAGGAAGTGGAAAGTCAACATTATTACACTTAATAGGTGGTGTAGATAGACCAACATCTGGAAAAGTATTTATTGAAGGAAAGGATATTTATTCACTAAATGATGACAGTCTAGCAATATTTAGAAGAAGACAAGTAGGATTAATATATCAATTCTATAATTTAATACCCATACTTAATGTTGAAGAAAATATAACACTTCCATGTGAATTGGATGGAAAAAAAGCAGATAAAACACAACTAGAAGAGTTATTAAAAACATTAGGATTAGAACATAGAAAAAAACACTTACCAAACGAATTATCAGGAGGTCAGCAACAACGTGTTTCAATAGGCAGAAGCTTGATTAATAATCCAAGTATAGTTTTAGCAGATGAACCAACTGGAAACTTAGACTCAAAAGCAAGTAATGAAATAATAGAACTTTTAAAATTATCAAATAAAAAATATAATCAAACAATTATAATGATAACTCACGATTTAGAAATTGCTAAAATTGCAGATAGAGTCATAAAAATTGAAGATGGAAAAATAGTCTAGGAGGTGATTTGAAATGGAATTACTAAATAGACTAACAATAAAAAATTTAAAATTAAACAAAAAAAGAACAGCTGTTACAATAATAGGTATTATTCTTGCAACAGCACTAATTACAGGAGTAGCAACACTAGTAACAAGCTTTAGAACATCTATAATAGAATTAGAGAAAAAAAGTTCTGGAAATTATCATTATGCATTCAAAAATGCTACAATAGATGATATAAAATATATAGAAAATAACAGGAATATTGAAAGAAGTTATATAACTCAAGAAATTGGATATAGCAAACTAGAAAATTCACAAAATGAAGATAAACCATACCTATATCTAATGAGTTTTCAAAAAGCTGCTTTTGATAATCTACCAATAAATTTAGAAGAAGGAAGATTACCAGAAAACGAAAATGAAATTGTAATTTCTAAGCACATTTACACAAACGGAAAAGTAAAATTTAATATTGGAGATGAAATTACTTTAAATATTGGAAAAAGAATGGTAGATGGAGAAGAACTAGACCAACATAATCCATATAATGAAGTAATAGAAGATGAGGATGAAGGGGAAGTTCACACTCAAACAAGCAAAACTCCTACTGAACTAAAAGAAGAATTCATACCAGAATATACCAAAAAATATAAAATTGTAGGAATAATAGAAAGACCAAATTATCAAATAGAAACTTATTCAGCACCAGGATATACAATCATAACATATATGCAAGAACCGCAAAAAGATAAGAAAATAGACATATATACTCGCTATAAAAATTTAAAAAAACAAGACGAAACAACTGCTTCAATATTAGGAATAACACAAGACGAATATGAGCAATATTTCAAAAAAGGAAATTGCTCTAAAGAAATAGCAGAAAAAATAAAATTTGATATAGATTCAAATGATGGATTATTTAGATGGGAAAACCTACAATTCAGTGAACAAAATACAGCTATGTTATATGCTGTTGCAAGTGTAATTATATTAATAATTATAATAACATCAGTATTTTGCATAAGAAACAGTTTTGCAATTTCAATAACAGAAAAAACAAAACAATATGGAATGTTAGCTTCAGTTGGAGCAACATCAAAACAAATAAGAAAAAATGTATTATATGAGGGATTTATACTAGCAATAATAGGAATTCCATTAGGAATATTAAGTGGATTATTTGCAATATTTATATTACTTAAAATAGTAGAAAAAATATTAGTAGATAGTTTTTTACCAATAGAACTAGTATTTAAAACAAGCATAACAGCAATATTAATATCAATAATATTAAGTAGCATAACAATATATTTATCAGCTAAAAAATCAGCAAAAAAAGCATCAAAAGTTTCACCAATAGAAGCAATTAGAAGCAATCAAGACATAAAAATCAAATCAAAAAAATTAAAATCTCCAAAAATTATTAAAAAATTGTTTGGAATTGGTGGAACCTTAGCATATAAAAACTTAAAAAGAAACAATAAAAAATATAGAACAACAGTAATATCAATAGTTGTAAGTGTATCAATTTTTATAAGTATGACATCATTTATGAATTATGCATTTAAAACAAGTAGTATATATTATACAAATTATAAATATAACATTTACGTTACAACAGAAGATATAGCAAAAGATTTAGATATTTTAAAAAAGATATCAGAAAATGAAGAAGTAAAATCTTATTCAATATTAAGAGAAATACAATTCGAATTATCATTAAAAGAAACATTAAAACATTACACAAAAGAATATGCTCAATATTATAATGTTAATGAAAATAGTAATTCTGACATATTAAATATAACAGGAATAGCACTAGGAAAACAAGAATATGAAAGATATATACAAGAATTAGGTTTAAAATATGAAGACGTAAAAGATAAAGCAATATTAATGAATACAATGACAATATATGTAAACATAGATGGAAAATCATCATACAGATTTACAGATATATATGATTATAAAAAAGGTGATACAATTCCAGTAGAAATAGGAGATACTAAAATTACAATAGAAGTAGCAACGACAACAGATAAAAAGCCTATGGGACTTGAAAATAGTTATTATTCTGATGGATATTTTGTAATAAGTGATGAATTTATAGATAAATATAAAGACAACATTATAAAAAGTGCACAAATTTATATGGATGCCAAAGATTCAGATAAACTAGAAGAATATATAGAAAGGAGTTTCACAGACTCAAATATTACTCATATATACAATGTTGCAGATGAAATAAAACAAGAAAAATCTATGGTACTAGTAATATCAATATTCTTATATGGATTTATAACAGTAATATCATTAATTGGAGTAACAAATATATTCAATACAATAACAACTAATATGGAATTAAGACAAAAAGAATTTGCAAACTTAAAATCAATAGGAATGACGAAAAAAGAATTTAATAAAATGATTAGTTTAGAAAGCATTTTATATGGTTCAAAATCATTAATAATAGGAATACCAATAGGTGTAGGATTATCATATTGGTTATATGAATCATTTGGAATAAACATGACAACCGAATATGAATTACCTATAATAGGAATTATTATTTCAATTGTAGCAGTAACATTACTTGTAGGAACAATTATGAGATATTCATTAAGTAAAATAAACAAACAAAACATTATTGAAACAATAAGAAAAGATAATATTTAATAAAAAATTTAAAGGCAACATTATTAAAAATGTTGCTTTTAAATTTTTTACAAATCTGATATAATACAAAAATCGAAGAAAATAGGAGAAAAATAATGAAAGACAATATAAAATTTGCTATTACAATACTAATAATTATAATAACAATGTTCATTTTCATAAATCAAAAACAAGGATTCCACGAAGATGAAATGTTTTCATATGGTTCATCAAATTACAAATATGATAATGTTTATAGACAGTATGGAAATATGGACGAAATAAATGAGCTATTCGTTACAAAAATATTTAAAGAAAGCATATTTGAAACAATAAAAAATTTTAAATATTACTTTATAGATAACAATGAAGAAAAAGAAAGTTTACTAACTGAAATAAGAGAAAAACATACACCAACATGGAAAGATAATAAAGAAGCACATGAATATTTAAGCATACAAAAGCAAGATGTATTAAACTATCCAATGGTATATTACAATCAATTAAGAGATGTACACCCACCATTATTCTATTTTTTAGTACACACAGTATCTATATTATTCTATAATAACTTTTCGAAATACATAATTTTTATCATAAACTTAATATTTATGATAGGAACATGTTATTTAATTAAAAAAGTATTAGAAGTACTAGGTAGAAAACACTTAGCTATTCCAAGCGTTTTGCTATATGGATTAAGCATTGGAGCAATTTCAACAGTAATGTTTCAAAGAATGTATATGATGCTAACATTTTTCACTGTTGCATTCATATTAATAAATTTAAAAATAATAAAAAACAATTATGAAATAAATAAGAAAACATGGATAGAACTAGGAACAATAACTATATTAGGATTTTTAACACAATACTATTTTTGCATAATTGCAGTAATAGTAGCACTTATAATATTCATTAATATAGTAAAAAGAAAAAATAAAATACAAACAAAAAAATATATATTAAATTACATAAAGATAGCTGCAATAGGAATATTACTTTTTCCAGCAAGCATACAGCATATGTTCTTTTCATATAGAGGAGTAGGTTCATTTAGTGAACAAATAAACTATATAGAAAAACTAACTCAATATATGAAACTTATAGAGTTTTCATTTAGTATACCATTAATTATAGGATTAATCTTAACAACAATACTAATTATTTTAGGAATATATACACTAAATAAAAATCAAAATAAACACATAGCAGAAATATTAATACTAACAATGCCAGAATTAATTTTTATATTAATAATAGCTAAAATAGCACCAAATTTAGGAGCATATGACATTTTAAGATATATTATGTGCATATTACCAATAATATCAACAACATTTTTATTAGTACTAGATAGTATTATAAAAAACAAAAAAATTTCTACATCAATATTAACAATATCAATAATAATTATATCTATATATGGTCTAATAACAAGCAAACCGATGTTTTTATATAAAGAATATAAGCAATACTTACAAATAGCAGAAGAAAACAAAGAAAACTATTTCGTATACATAGGAAGTGCAGTATTTAATCAAATACAAAGTATGCCAGAATTTTCAATATATAAAGCAAGCATGATCTTAGATGAAACACAAATACAAACATTAGAAAATGATGAAAAAATAACAAATTCAGAAGAATTTGTTTTAAGCATAAAAAAATATCTAGGAAATGAGAAAATATTAGAAGAAGTATTAGAAAAAACAGGATTTACACATTACGAAATCTTATTAGACGATAATGAAAATATAGGATGTGCAATTTATAAAGTAACTAAATAACACAATCGAAAGGGGATAAATAAAATGATATTTGAAAGCACAGCAAAATCAGGATTAAAAGATATAGGAAAGGATAACCTAATTAAAGATACTACTATATTAGAAATATTAGAAAATGTTGCAGGTGAACATTCAGATAAAGTGGGATATGGAGTTTTAAATATAGAACAAACAAAAGCAAGTTGGGTACTATTAGAATGGAAAGTAAAAACAATAAAAAGACCTATATATTCAGAAAAATTAATAGTAAAAACATGGGGAAGATATTTTCAAAAAGCATCCACATATAGAGACTTTGAAATATTTAATTCAAAAGGAGAATTATGTGTTATTGCAACATCAAAATGGGCATTAATAGACATAAATACGCATAGTATAATGAGACTAACAGATGAAATTAAAAATTTATACCAACCTGAGGAAAAAGGAGTTTTTGAAGAAGAAACACTTTCAAAAATTGAAATTCCAGAAAATTATACAAACAAAATAGAATACACTATTGGAAGAAAAGATATAGACATAAACAATCATATGCACAACACATATTATTTAGATTTAGCATATGAAACATTACCAAAGGAAATATATGACAAAAGACCATTTAATACTTTTAGAATAACATATAAAAAAGAAATACAACTTGGAGATAAAGTAATATGTAAATATGCTAATATTAATCAAAAAAACACAATAGTAATATCAAACGAAGAAAAAAATATTATAAATGCAATAATAGAACTTGAAAATTAATAAATTATCATAAATAAGGTAAGAATAGAACTAATAGAGGTGAGAATTTTGAATATACTAATATCAGTTATAAAATTGCTTGGTGGACTAGCATTATTAATTTATGGAATGAAAATATTAAGTACAAACTTAAGAAAAACATCGGGAAGAAAACTAGAAAAATTTTTAATTACAGCTACCAACAACAAATTCAAAGGATTATTAACAGGATTACTAATTACAATAGCCACACAAAGTTCATCTACAACTACAGTAATTATAATAGCTCTAGTCAATTCTGAAATTCTAAAATTAAGAAATGCAATTCCAATAATAATGGGAGCTAACATAGGAACAACAATAACAACACAAATATTAAGATTATCAACTGTAAACAGTAATAGCTGGATATCACTGTTTACACCAGAAGTATTAGCTCCAATATTAATACTAATTGGATTATTAATAATAGAAACGGCTAAAAAGAGAAAAACAGCAGACATTGGGCAAATTATAATGGGTATAGGACTATTATTTACAGGAATGATAACAATGGTTAATGTTGCAAATGGATTTAGTGACTTACCAATATTATCAAATCTATTATCAAAACTATCTAATCCATTATTAGGAATAATTGTAGGAACACTAGTAACAGTAATAGTTCAAAGCTCATCAGCAACAGTAGGAATCTTACAAGCTTTATCAACAACTGGAATAGTTTCATATGCAACAGCTATACCAATAATACTAGGTCAAAACATTGGAACTTGTGTAACATCAATATTAGCAAGTATTGGAGGTTCAAAAAATGCAAAAAGAACAGCAGCAGTTCATTTATATTTTAATCTTATAGGAACATTTATATTTTTCATATTTATATACACATATCAAGCGCTTATAGGATTTACTTTCTGGGAAAATAATATAGATATGGGACAAATTGCAAACTTCCATACAATATTTAATGTAGTGTCAACAATAATTCTATTCCCATTCATAAGCTTGATTGAAAAACTAACAATAATTACTATAAAAGATAATAAAGAAAAAGATGATGAAAGTGATTATTTATCTGTATTAAATACATTAGATGAAAACGTTCTAAAAGTTCCTAGTATAGCAATCACAAACAGTACTACTATTATAGAGAAAATGGGAGAATTATCAGAAAAGAATTTTACCAAATCATTAGAATTATTAAATAACTTTCAAACAAAACAAATATCAAAAATTGAAGAAAGAGAAAATGCAATAGATAAAATGGAAGAGGAAGTTACAGCATTTTTAGTAAAACTTAGCAGTTTAGACTTACCAGAACAAGAAAATATAACAGTAAATACACTTCTTAAAGTAGAATCAGAATTTGAAAAGATTGGAGACTACTCATATGAACTTTATAAAATAGCAGAAGATATGAATGAAAAAGACATAAAACTTTCAAATTTAGCATATTTTGAACTTGAAAAAATGTATGGCATTACGCATGACACAATTATAAGTGCAACAAGAGTTTTTAAAGAAAAAGACTTAAATCTTATTGTAGAAATTGAAGCATTAAAAGAATTAGCAGAAATACAAAAAGAAAAAAGCAAAAATGCCCATATAGAAAGATTAAAAGAGAAAAAATGTTATATTGAAAGTGGAATTTCATTTTTAGAACTTTTAACAGTATATGAAAAAATAATAGATCATTGTGCTAATGTAGCAGTATTTACTTTAAACTATATAACAAGCGAAAACTTCGTAACAAGACAAGAATTTTTAAAGAAAATATATGACACAGAAAATGAGCTTTTAAAAGAAAAATTAAATCAATATATCAACAAATACGCAATTTAATTAAGAACATACCACTCCTTGAAAATTTATATAAAATGTAGAAAAGTTAATGGTATATTCAAAATTATTAGATAAAATACTTCTAATCAAACCAAAGAAAATATATCAAGATAATCATAATAAGTATACAAGGTAGTAACATCTACCTTGTGTTTTTATATAAAAAATGATATAAATTTAATTACATTTAAATCAAATTATGGAGGTTAATAATATGCAATATATAAAAAGAATATCAGAAACACCATCCTTTTCAAAAAAAGGAATAGATGGATATAATTTAAATTTAGAAAATAAAAACTTAGAAATTAACATTATAGATTCATATAAAGGTCACGAAAAATATTGTACAAATAAATTAAGTACTCACATTTACTACATATTAAGTGGAAACGGAAAATTCAAAATAAATGGTAACATTTATGATGTTAGAATAGGAGATTTTGTCGAAATACCTGCAAATACAGAATTTGTGTATAGTGGAAAAATGAAAATGATTTTAATAATGAATCCACCATTTAATGAAAACAATAATATAGATGGAAAAGAAAATGATTTATATTAAAGGAGACTAACTATTAAAAGTCAAGCCTTTTGTGAAAAAAATAGATAATTGG
>CANCZH010000048.1 GCA_947382445.1 uncultured Clostridium sp.
TTACAACTCATTTAAAGTTCTTGTGAATAATGGATTAGAATCAATCTCCCTTCCATTAATAAGCTCAGGAATATTTGGATATGGTTTAGATAATCCGCCAGGAGAATCATGCAAACAATGTTTAAATGCATATAATAATTTTGTTAAAGACTATCCTGAAGCAAATATAAATGTTAAATTATGTGCTTTTTCAGACAAAGAATATTTAGAATGTTCAAAACAATTTAATATATAAGTTATAATTAAACAATATTTTGTAGCAGACTAGGACTAGTTTGCTTTTTTATTGGAGGTAGATAAATGAATAAAAATAAAAAAAGTAAAATAATAAAGTTAGTTATGGGAAGTAGTATAGGAATGGTAACTATGGCACTTGTAATAATTATTCCCTGTTTAATGATATTGGACTTTTTTGGAGCAAATATTACTGATGATTATGTTGAAAATAATATGGATTATGCAGATCAATATAAATCCACTCTAAATAAAGCTTTAAAAAATGGATACGGATATGTTCCATTAAACAGAATTTTATATTTTTATTTAGAAAATGATCAGTTATCATTTTATGATATTTATGTAGATAATATAGATAAAGATACTAATAAAATGATGACAATTAGTGATGTGTGTGAATTATCAAAGTATAAAAATTATGATGGATGTAAAAGTTTAAATACAGAAAGTCAAATTGATGAAGAACAAAATAAACCGTTTGTTTCTCCTATTGATTTTTCTAAAGCAACAGTTACATCTTTTTTTATGGAAGAAAGAATTGTATTTGAAGAATCTGATGTGCATACTGCTTGGGATTTAGCAACAGGTAATCAAACACCCGTTTATGCTACATGTGATGGAATAGTAACTGAGGTTAGTTTCACTCAAAAAGAAAATGTTACAAACACATCAGCAGGGGGAGGTAATCAAATTAAAATTAAATGTGAAATAGATGATGAAGTAACTTATACAGTATGGTATGCACATTTGTATCCAAGTTCAGCTAAAGTAAAAGAAGGAGAACAAGTAAGAGCTGGAGATGAACTTGCAGGAGTTGGAACTACAGGTTATTCAACAGGTCCTCACTTACATTATCAAGTTATGTATGATGGCAATAATGTAGATGGTATGAGCTTGATAGATTTTTCAGATAAAAATACAATACATAAACCAGATTTAAATAATGGTTATATCCATAATGAATTTTATAATCCAAATAATGGCTATCCATTACAACCATAATCCCAACCATTAAAAAGACTTTAAAATATAAAGATAAAGTAATTAATCCCAACCATAACAATGGTTTAATTTTGCAAGTGCAAAATAAGTTTTTCCCTACAACAAAACTCCATAGAATATGGATTTTATTAAGTTGTGGGGAAAATCTCTTATGCTCTTGATATTTTTGTATTCAAAAATGTCTTAATAATGGTTGGGATTAAACCATAACAATCCATGTAATAAAGGAGGAAGATAAGATGCATGAGTTAAAGCTATACATAAATTTAAGACTTAAAGATCGAATAAAGATGTTAGCTAAAGAAAGAGGATTGAGTATGAACAAAATGGCAACTCAATTATTAGAAATAGGAATTTATAAATTATTAGAGGAGGAAAAAACTTATGGGCAAATTAAGTATAAACAAGCTGATAGCAAATGATATTATTAATTATGGTATGGATAGAACAACAAGTTTTAATTATATTATTAGTCTAAATGATTTTTTAGATGACTATGATGATGCAACTCGTGATTATATCAAAAGTCATATTTCTGGAATCAAAGATGCAATTTATGAAAATGAAAATGTTGCTCAATTTGATTATGATGATGCTAGAGATGAATTTGATATAGTGTTCTACTATGATAATTTAATGACACCTTTAGAAAAGCAAATATTAGATACAGCTAAGAATATCGGTTATGAATTTGAATTAGAAGAATTAAGAGAAATATCTTACGATATTGAAAACTCTGATGAGTATGATAATTTAATTACTAATGCAATTAAAAAGAATACCCTAAATATGGGTAGAGAAATATAGGAGGTTCTTATGGTTAGTCCTCATATATCTTTAACTGATGAAATAGATCAAAAAGTAAGAAAATATTGTAAAAATAATAATTTAAATTATTCTCAAGGAATTAGAAAATTAATAGAAACGGGTCTTGATACAAAAGATACTAATAAAAAGTTAGATTTAAATAATTCACTTTTAGAAAATATCTTTTCCAAACAAATTTATATAAGAGATTTTTTAGAACAATTTTATTCTGATATGGAGATTGAAAAATTATCTAATCCCAAAAATAATAAAGCTCTGCAAAAATATAAGTTAGAAAAATATAAGGATAAATTTAATGACTAGTCCTAAAATTGTAATAATGAATAAATATACACCTAGTTATAAGAATCTTAATTTTATATATGATTCAAAACAAAAAGTGTATAATTCTACTATGAATATGTTTGATTATTATTCTGATAATAAAAAGAAAGCATTTTTCATGTTAGATTACTTTAGTGGAAAAATTGGAAAAGATAAAGAAATGAACATCATATTTGAAAATGGTGATTATGCTACTAAAAGTGAAATAGAAAAAAGAAAAGTAGATTACACAAAATATATAGAAAATTCAAATATTTATAAATTAGTTATATCTTTTCCAGAAAACTATCTAGAAGAAAATGTAGATATTAAAGAATTAGAAAAAGTTATGGCAAAAGATATTGTTCCACAGTTTTTAAAAAAATGTGGTTTTCAGGATATGAAAAAGATGAGCTACCAATTTTCACTTCATACTAACACTGATAATTTACATTTTCACTTATCTTTTGCAGAAAAATGTCCTAATTATTTATCTTATGGAAAAATACAATATAGACATAATGGTGAGTTAACTCAAGAAGAATTAAACTTCTTTAAGAATGAAATATTACATTATATTGAAAAAGAAAAGATATTTACACCATTATTAAAAGAAACTAATCAGGAATTAGAATCATTAAAAAAATATTTTAATCCAAAAGATAAAAATTTTTTATTGAGAAATAAAGATGACATTATAATGGAAGAAAAGATTCTAAAACTAGGAGAACTTATTAATGAAAAGAGAGAAAATTCTAATCAGAGAATCAAATTTAATTCTATTAAGGATAAAGAAATAGTTAAACTTACTAAAGAAATTAAAAAAGAGATTTTTTCAAAAGAAAATAATAATTTTAAAGATGAATATAATGAATTTAAAAATACTTTAAAAGCAATCAATGAATACTTTACTAATATTGCTGAAGAAAATCATGGTAAAGTGGATGATACATTGATTAAAAATAAAAACAAATATTTTGATAACTATGTTTTAAATGCAATAGTTAATCATGCTAATTATTCTTATAAAAAAAACAAAATATCTGAAAATGATATTATTGGAGAAATTATTTATAAAGAGTATAAGAAAAATAAGAAACGAACTAGATATGATATTTTATCTAGTTTTTTATCATCAAAAAATAAATCAAATCAATTTAAAAATAAATATCAAGTCAGACAAGCAGTAAAAAATATTAATTATGAGCTTGAAGAGGCAGAAAAAGAATTTGAGAAATTATTTAAAGCTGATAAGGAATATGAATAGGAGGTGATCTTATGGCTTTGTATAATGTGGAAGTAAGAGAAACTTTAAGTAGAGTTGTTGAACAAGAAGCAGATTCATTTGATGATGCTAAGGAAATGGTGGCAACTAGATATTTAGATTCAGAAATAGTATTAGATTGGGAAGATTTAGAAAGTGTTGAATATGATGAATATCCATCACCTAAAATTCAAGAAGGATTCAATGTTAATATAGAATTTAATATTAATACAAAGGAATTATCCTTTAGTGATGAATATGAACTTATAGCAACCTATGATTGTAAAACTTTAGAAGATTTGAATAATGCTTTAAAATCTTATTTTAAAGATGCATTAGAATTAGAATCAGGTGAAATAGAAAAGAATGTGCAATTATGAGTAACATATATGTTAATTGTGGTGGTAGCTTGATGAAGTTCAACAACAAGAAGGATACTATGGATTTTTTTGAAGATTGTATTTATAGTTCTGAAGGTTCTGAAAGAAATAGGTATACTACCATTTATTTTGAAGTCAAAGAACATTTTAATGATAATCAAATATGTTTTACTGATGGAACAGATCATGTTTATGATTCAAATATAAATCCAGAAGATGTCAGTCATGATGAAGAAAAGCAACTAAGGAAGTATTTTGATATAGATAAAGTGGACTTATTAAGATTTAAGGCAGATAACCATTTGGCAAAAAGAAATAATAAAATATATCAAAGCACCCTTAATAGGTATGAAGATATAGATGACCTATATAATGATTATATTTCTAAAAGTAATGAAGTTTCATTTTATTATTTTGATGAACATAACCAAATCATTTGTATCGATGCTACAGCTTGTCCACCAGATAATTATTGGGTAGAAGAGTTTCCTTTAGAAGATTATGAATATGCAGATAGCTGGTTAGGACAAAAGTTAGAATATGATGATTATTTAGAACATAAGAAAAACGATTATATGGAACTAGATTAGTTCTTTTATTTTGGGAGGAAAGTATATGTATAAGGATATATTAGAAGAATTAAAAAATAATTTAAGTTTTACATATGGAGAACAAATAACTGATTATGATTCTGGGTACATAGGTGATATTTTTACAGAGATTGCTGATAGTAATGTAGATATGTATACATCAGACTTGTTTGAATGGGGGAAGAGTAATTTATGGTATATTGATGAAGCAACAAAAGAACTTGGCAATCCTAATGACATAATAAAACAGATTCAACAAGGTCAGTTTTATGCATATGAGCAAGAGCTATATGAAAACAAAGAAGATATTATGAAATATTTTGCTTACACCTATTTAAATGACAATGAAATTAAATTATCAGATGGTGAAATAGAAGAACTAGATGATTATCTTGAAACTTTAGATTCCAATGATAAGTTAGAAAATATAGTTGACTATTGCAAAGATTTAAGAGGATATGAGATAGCATGAGTATTAGTCTAATTATTTTATTTGTAATAATTGTTATATTCTTAATTGTATTTATTTATCTTGAACCTTTATTTATGAAACATAAAGTTAAAAATGATAATGAATATGGCTCAGCTAGATTTAGTACAGAATCTGAAATAAAACGCAATTTTAAGAAAGAGAATATCAATCATATAAGGGAGGCAGGATTTCCTGTTTCTTTTAGTAAAAATTTAAAATATGTCTATTTTGACAGGGAAACCCCTCATTATGTCTATTTAGGCTCAACTGGTAGTGGTAAAAGTGTAACAGCAGTTATTCCTACTTGTACTTTTATATCTAAAGCAAAAAAGAATCGAAGTGTTTTTATCACTGACCCAAAGGGTGAGATTTATCAAACAACATCAAAGATGTTTCAAAATCAAGGTTATAAGATATTAACTATAGATTTTAGAAATCCAGAGTTATCAAACAAGATAAATATACTAGATCCAATTATTAAAGAGTATGAAGAATATATTGAGTATGAAAAATTATCAAAGTCATTTGATGAAAAGATAAAACCTTATTCAGAACAGAATGATGTTTTAAATAGTAAACTTAATAAGTTAAAATTAAGTAAGTTAAATATTGAAAGAATTAGAATTAAGATTGAGAATAATTCTAAAATCATAAATGAACTTACAATAGAAAAAGATAAAAATAATAATGCATCAGTATCACATTATGCTGAAACCAATAGGTTAATATCTTCTTTAGCAACAATGGTAATGCAAGAAAAAACTGAACAAAAAGATCCGTTTTGGAATGATTCGGCAAAGAATTTATTAGAAGGATTAATCGGATTCTTTTTAGAAGAATATAAACTTGGTAATATAACTAGAGATAAAATTACTATGACTAGCATTCGAAAATTTCAAAATAGTTCTATGGAAGAAAATAACTTCAAGAAATTTAAAGATTATATCAATACTAAAGAATATGGAAATAAGTCTAAAGATGCATTAGTTAGTATATTAAGTGCTAGTGATAACACTTATAAATCAATAACAGCAGTTTTCGGACAAAAAATGAATATCTTTGATGATATTAATGTGGCAAATGTAACCAGTACAAGTGATTTTGAATTTAGTATATTGGGAAAAGAACCAGTTGCTTTATATGTAATTGTTCCAGATGAGGATAAAACATATTTTACTCTTGTAACAATTATAGTTGGATTACTTTATAGAGATTTAGTAAAACTAGCTAACAGTAATGACAAAAAGAAATTACCTTTAGAAATAGACTTTATTCTTGATGAATTTGCTAACTGTCCACCATTAGCTGATATTGAAGCAATTGTTTCTGTAGCTAGATCAAGAGGTATGCATTTTCATTTCTTTATTCAATCTTTTTCTCAGTTGGATAATGTATATGGTAAGGATGTTGCTCAAATAATTCTTGATAACTGTGGATTAGTATATTTAAAAACGAATACTCAAGAGACAGCTGAAGAAATATCAAAAAGATTAGGTAGGAAAACCATCGAATCTAATAGTGTAAGACAATCCATGTCTTTAATGAACTACAATGGTGATAAATCTACTAATTTAATTGGTAGAGATTTAATGACTCCAGAAGAGGTAAAACAGCTTCATTATAAAACTATTATTTTTCCTATTATAGGATTTCCTATATTTAGAGATACTGTTTTATACAGTAAGTTTAGTTGTTATGAATCAGGCAAAATTGAAAGAATATCTAATCCATTAAAGAATCTGTCTAATACATATTTTACTGTTGAAGATATTAAACATGAAGTAAAAAGTAAAAAAGCAAGGGATAGTAAAGCTTCCAAAGAATACTATGATGCTTTAGAACTTGCTGATAAAGAGAATCTTAAACCAGTTGAGGTTATCATTGAAAAGATATTTAAAACTGATTTTGATATTAAATATAATATTACAACTAATCATAGAGCTTATATGAATGTTGAAGTTAATAGAAAATTAATACAAAAGGAAAAATCATTACTTAATACAAAAATAAAATCAGAATTTTATCATACTGAAATAAAAGAATCTGAAGAAAAGACAATAATAAATATTTATAATGAAAATCCTAATTTAAGTTTAGGAATGAAATGAGGCTAGTTGCAATGACTAGCTCCTTTTTTTATGGTAAAATGTATGTAGAGGGATATTCTATGAAAAATGATAAATATGATTTATATGTCAAAAAGATTGATAAGATTAAAAAGCATTTAAAAAAGGATAAGTTATATTTGGAATTACAACTTTTAAATTATGAAGGTTATTATCTTTATATTATAATTAATTATATAAAAAAAATTGATAGTTATAAATTAATATGGTTTGATTTGGAAGATTTAGAAGATAATAAAATAGATAAATATTTTAGTTGTGAATATATTCCTAATGAATTAATTAATAGAATTAATGAAAAGTTTGAAAAGTACATAGTTAGTTCAAAGTATAATGAATCAATGGAATCAAAAGAAGATGTAGTCAAACTAAAGGCTTATATTAAAACTAAAGAGGATGATTCTATAGATGTTTCCTTTCATAAATTTTTACCAAAATCATTGGCCCACCTTTCGGATCTTTTTATAATGGTTTTTAATAATTTACCAAGAAAACTTGAAAACTTTTTATTTGAACTGTTAGCAAAATTGACTGATAGTACAACAAAATATGAATATAAAAAGGAATTTTATTTTGATTTATTTAAGGATGATATAGATTCTATATTTGCATATCAAATAAGAGAAAGAGGAAAAAAATATTACGAAGATAAAACTATATCTTATTTAGAAAAAATAGAAGATAGATATTTTGCTATTGTAGAAGGTACTGAAAAATATTTGGTTATTATAAAATATAATGATGAAGAAAAAATCATGCAAGTATATTGTTCATGTCCATGTGAATTTTACTGTAAACATATATATGCTGTGATACTAGCTGTAAGAAATAATGAATTTAATCGTTTTTATAAGATTATGTATAAGAATCCTAATGAAAGTTTACTTGAAAGAATAATGAGTTTTGATTATTTCTTATGCACTGGTGTTATAGAACAGAATTTAGAAATTATTAATAATTATGGAGAGATAGAGTTAGTCCCTATTTTAGATATAAATAATAAATGTAATTGGGAAGTGCTAGAAGATAGTGAAGATGAAAAATTGCTAAAACAAATAAATGAATTTCTTCATGAAAGGTGATGTTAATATGAAAACTATAAAATTTTATAAGTATGATGGTACATTAGAAAAAGAAATTCCTTTAATTGATGAAAACTTGGCAAAAACAAATGGTATGTTATTAAAATGCTACTTAAATAATAAGAAAGAAAAAATTGGATATGGAGATCCATATAGAACTCATGATAAAGATTCATATGATGGTGAAGTTCATGATTACATCAACTTGTGGACATGGGATAATTTGGATGAAGAAAGACACCAGCTTATTGGTGATGATGATAATAAATATAATCAGACATTTATTAAAGTTGATATAGATTCAATTATATCTGTAGAAGCAATTCTATATTCAAATCCTAGATGGGGAGGAAAACTAACAAATAAATTTAAGTTTCGTAAATTGGAAAATAATCAGAATATGGAATTTGATATTCCTCCATTTCTGAAGAAAGATGGTAATAACAATGATAAATGATTATGAATTTAAAAATGATAAATATGACATAATTGGTTTTAATTTGTCGAAAAATGTCGAACAATATGATTTTGCTTATAAACTTGGTGATTTAGATGAACTATGTTGGGGATTTAATATTAATGGCAAGTTGATTGGTGTGAGTTCATATGGTAACTATCTTTTAGATTCATATTCAGCACTTGTAGATAATGCGGATTTTTACATATTAAGTGATTTTGATTTATATAGAATTAACTTAAATACTTTAGAATGCATATTGAAATTAAATTTAGAAGATTATGCTCCAATGGATGAAATATATAAGTTTTTTAATGGGGTAATTTTAATTGGAGAAAATAACATAATTTATGTTGAAAATGATAAAATTATATGGTCATATAGCTCAATGACATATATACAATCAGTAGTAGTATCTAGGGATGATACAGTAGAAGTTACTGAAGATGAACCATATAACAAATTTGTTTTAGATAAACATGGAAATATAATTTAACTTAATGACTTTGGCAATTATGAAATATTAATTGCTTTTTTACTGTGAAACCATAGAGGAAAGTGCCGAATTATGTTATAATTATCTTGATATTATGAGGTGATTATAGTGAATAAACAACAACTTGCATCAAAAATTTGGGAATCAGCAAATAAGATGCGATCAAAAATTGAAGCAAATGAATATAAAGATTATATTTTAGGATTTATATTTTATAAGTTTTTATCTAACAAAGAATTAAAAACATTATATAACATGGGATTTACTGATGAAGATATAATATCTGATGTAAATGAGGAACATGATCAAATAAGAAAAGATATTCAAAATAGATTAGGATATTTTATTTCACATAAGGATTTATTTTCTACGTGGATTGGAAAAGGAAATGATTTTAATATTGCTGATGTAAGAGATGCCTTAAATGCATTTACAAGATTAATTAGTGAAACTCATAAAAAAGTATATGATGGAATATTTACAACATTGGATACTGGATTAAGTAAATTGGGAGATACTACTCAAAGTCAAACAAAAGCAGTAAAAGATTTGATTTATTTAATTAATGATATTCCAATGGATGATAAACAAGATTATGATGTTTTAGGATTTATTTATGAATATTTGATATCTAATTTTGCTGCTAATGCAGGTAAAAAGGCTGGAGAATTTTATACTCCACACGAAGTATCATTACTAATGTCAGAAATCATAGCAGAACATTTAAAAGATAGAGAAAAAATAGAAATATATGATCCAACTAGTGGATCTGGATCTTTATTAATTAATATCGGTAAAACGGCTTCTAAATATATAAAAGAAGAGAATAAGATTAAATATTATGCACAGGAATTAAAACAAAATACTTATAACTTAACAAGAATGAATTTAGTTATGAGAGGAATATTGCCTGATAATATTGTAACTAGAAATGGTGATACATTGGAAGATGATTGGCCATATTTTGATGAACATCAAGAATATAGTCCATTATTTGTGGATGCAGTTGTTTCTAACCCACCTTATTCTCAAAATTGGGATCCTAAAGATAGAGAAGTTGATGCAAGATATAAAGAATATGGAGTTGCACCTAAATCAAAAGCTGATTATGCCTTTTTACTACATGATTTGTTTCATTTAAAATCAGATGGTATTATGACAATTGTTCTTCCACATGGAGTATTATTTCGTGGAGGAGAAGAAGGAGAAATAAGAAAAAATTTAATTGAGCATAATAATATAGATGCAATTATTGGATTACCAGCAAATATATTTTTTGGGACAGGTATTCCAACAATAATAATGATTTTGAGAAAAAATAGAAATAACACTGATACTTTAATAATAGATGCATCTAAAGGCTTTGTTAAAGAAGGTAAAAATAATAAGTTAAGAGCATCTGATATTAAAAAAATAGTTGATACAGTAATAAAAAGAGAATCTGTTCATAAGTTTTCAAAAGTTGTAACAAGAGAAGAAATAAGAGAAAATGATTACAATTTAAATATACCACGTTATGTTGATTCATCAGAGGATGCAGAAACTTTTGATATTTATTCATTAATGAACGGTGGAATCCCCAAGATTGAGTTAGATAAGTTTAACAAATATTTTGATGTATTTCCAAATTTAAAGAGAGATTTGTTTAAAAATATCAATGATGACTACTACGAATTGTCTACTGAAGAATTACATGAATTAATTTTAAATCATAAAGATATAATTAATTATAAAAACTCCTATAAAGATAAGTTTAGTGATTTTGATAGTTATTTAAATGAAGAATTAATTACCAATATGGATAATGTTGATATCTCCTCAGAAGAAGATAAAATAAGTAATTCGATGTTTAATCGAATAGAAAATGTTGAGCTAGTAGATAAATACAATGCTTATCAGATATTAGATGATAATTGGAATGTAATATCTGGAGATTTAGAATTAATAAAATCTGAAGGCATTGAAGCTTGTAATAAGGTTGATCCTGTTATGGAAATAAAGAAGAAAAATGATAAAGAAACTGAAGTGCAAGTCGGAGTTAAAGGTCATGTTATTCCCTTTGAATTAGTAATTGATTATAAATTAAAAGACTTAAAAAATAATGTGATTGATAAAGAAAATCGATTAAATGATATAGAGTCAAGAATCAGTGAATTATTTGACAATCTGTCAGAGGATGAAAAAACAGAAATTGAATCTATTTTAACTGAAGAAAATGATGCTTTTGTAGCAAAGGAAGTTGCAAAAAAAGCAAAAGAGTATTTAAAACAATCATTAAGTGAAGGAACAGTAGAGAAAAAAGTAATTGAAGTTAATAATCTTTTTGAGGAACAAAAGAAATTAAATAAAGAAATTAAAAATTGTAATAATGAAATAGAAATTGAAACTCAAAAAGAAATTGAAAATCTAACCTATGATGATATCTGTTATTTATTAAATAAAAAATGGATTATACCAATTATTGAAGGTATTGATAAACTAATAAGTGACATAATAGGTGATTTTACAAAAAATATTGAAAATTTATCCAATAAATATGGTCAAACTTTAAAAGATATTGATGAGGAAATTGAAAAGACAGAAAATGAATTATCTAAAATGATAGATGAATTAACTGGTTCTGAATTTGATATGAAAGGTTTACAAGATTTTAAATCGTTATTTGGAGGTGAATAGGATGTTAAAAGATAAAAAAACTCCAGAAATAAGATTTAAGGGATTTACTGAAGATTGGGAACAACGTAAGTT
>CANCZH010000049.1 GCA_947382445.1 uncultured Clostridium sp.
GCACGAGTCTGCAAAACTCTGATCCCCGGTTCAAATCCGGGTGTCGCCTCCAATATCTACGTTTTATAACGTATTATACAGTTTTAAGACGTGTTAGAAAGTCCCTAAAAATAGGGATTTTTATTTTTTTCCGTTTTAGTGTATGTTATAATAAATTAAAATATCTGGGTTAAAATTGGGTTAAAATGAAAAAATAAATGGGTTAAAAAAATAGTTAAAATAAAAAATAGTAAAACTAGTCTGTATCAACTGTTTTACTATTTTAATTTTAATAAATTATATTATTATTTTTATAATAATTGTGTAATTTATCTAGTTCATCATCTTTAAACCTGTTTAAGATATGAGCATAAGTATCTAAAACTTGTTCGATATTATCTCCTATAATGTCAGCAATGGTTTCTATATTCATTCCGAGCCTCCAAACACCTTGTAACGAAGGAATGACGAGCTTGGTGGATATGACAGCCTTTTGGGTTATCATCTTGTATATGTAACTCTCTGCATATTCTTTTGAAAGTATCTGTTATTTGATGATGTGTTAAAAAACTTCCGTCATCATTACAAAATAGAAAATGCTGTTTGTTATTTGGATTGCTTTTAGAATGTTCAATTTGCTCTAGGAAGATATTTTTAATAACATCATCGCAAGCAACATTAAATCTTATGTCTATATATGGTGGTAATCCTTTCCTCATTCTTTTTTTGGAATTTTTTGTACCATTTTTTAAAACTGCTTTATTATGTTCAGTAGATATGGTTTTTGAAATTCTAAAATATTCCTTTTCAAAATTTATATCACTTGTATAATGTTTTTTATCATAACCTGTCTGTAGGGCTAATAATTCTCCAATTCTTTGCCCCGTAGCAAATGCAAGTTTCACAACATTTCTAAAAGTAATACTATCCATTCCTGACCTTATATCTGTTAAGTTATCGTGTGTATTTATATAATTCATAAAAAGGTTTTGCTCATCTACTTCAAATGGTCTAGCATTCTTCACAGGTAATGAACTTGTAACTTTAATTAAGGTTTCACAAGGATTAATAGATACAAGATGATTTATTAACGCAAACTTATATCCTGCATTTATTTCATCTGCTTGTCTATCTATTTCGCTTTGAGAATAAGAATCTTTTAGACTGTTTAAATAATCTTGAATATCATCTGTTGAGATTTTTTGCATTTTTTTATCAGCTAAACCATATTTTCTCATTTTATCTCTAATCGCTCTATTCCTATCATCTGTGCTTGTTGCTATCGCATTAGCAAGAAAAGTCCACATTTAGGATACTTTCTTGCATTTATCTATGGAAAAATTAAATAAAATATAGTATAATTTTAATATATTAAAGAAAAATTTATATGCTAAGCACACAACTGGATATTTTTGTTTTTAACTAAATTCCCTTGTGTATAAAAGTAAATTCGATTAATCAATACTGTGTTTGGAGTAGTATTATTTTTTAAAATTTATTTAAATTATTTTTTCTTTAGTAACTGTTTAGTTAATTGAATCTCATTGGCGGGAACCTTTTTGAGATTCAATTTTTTTATCACATTTTTATTTAAAGTAAATTTATGATGGATGATGTTCAATTTATGTTAAATAACTTAAATATAAGACATAATAACATAGAAGGCAAAAATAAAAAGCAATATGTTATTGATTTACCAAATGAAGAATTAGAAAAATTATATGATAAAACATTTGATATGATTTTAGGAATATTTGTAATAGATAGATACATAAGAAACAAAAATGAAATAGATGAAATAAAAAAGAATATAAAATAGTTCAAAAGTTTGTTCGCAAATACTAGACAAATAATTAAAAATATACTATACTAATTAACATAGGAAATGAGAATAAGCGGAGTGAGTTGCCACCTTTGACATCTTGTATATACAAAAACCTCTACGACTTTTAGTTGTAAGACTGATATATGGGGGTGGTGCTATGGTAGAGTCAGCATTAATAACTATTACATATCTACTTTTTTTACGGATTAGTAGGAGTAACTATCATAAATGTTGCTTTGTTAGTCATCATCTGTTATTTACTACATAAGCAATAAAAAATAACCATTCTGCTTTGACGAGGGAATGGTTATTAACTTTTTTCTTGGCAACCACAAAGTGGTTTCTCATTTCTTATCTATATTATACACAGATTTATTTATATTGTCAAATGGAATTTTGAAAAAATATTTTATGGTATGTGTCAAGTAATCGTTGGCACTTTTTTTCGATAAAATATTTTTTACTAATTATACCATTAATTTTTACTTGTGTTTTGAATTTCTATAAGTTTTATCCACACCAAAAAATGTTGGCCAACATGTCATTTCGCTGCTGTTCTCAAATTTTATTAAAGATTTTACTGCTTGTATACTACATGTTTCAAATTCTTCTTTTACATTATAATTCTTTAATCTATGTTCTTCTGGTAATCCTTCTTTTGTTTTTCCTTGCGTTGCTATAAATACATCATAATTCTTTTTATATTTATTCTCAAGTTCTTTTATATATTCATCTACATAATCTTCATATGGGTCTTTTTCTGGATTTTTCTCTATTTCTATCAGCTTTATACTGTTCTTTTGTTCCTTTAATATTACACTTACTTTTCCTAAATATGTTGCCCCTCGTTTACTAAACGCTTTTCTTCCTTTAAATCTTTTACTAAACACACTAAATATTTGACTTTCCATTGTTCCCATATTTCGATATTCAATTCCTTTTGGGGCTTCTGGTAATTCTATTATGTCTGTATACCTTTTTATATCTTTACTTAAATATTTCTTTAATTCTTCTAATTTCTTTACTTCTTTTTCTTCCCCTCCAACTTCATATTTTAGTTGCTCTATATATGGACAAATTTTTGTATATTCCTTATTTTCAAACATTCCTACTATTTCATTTCTATATTGTTCTTCTTTCACATTTCTACTTATTGCTTGATATATATGAAATTTATCTTTTTGCCTTATCATGTTTTTACTTGCTAATCTATTTATCCACTGTGCTCCATCTCCATTTATTATCCTATATTGTATTTTCTCCTCATTATAATCACTATATATTTTTGCCTCTCTAATATTCTTAATTTCATTTGTACTTAAAAAACCTGCTATATATTTCTTGTTCACTATCTCATGCCTTTTACTTTCTCTTTTCCATCCTTCATAGCTTTCATATAATTTCAATTCTGCCTTTATTTTTTTTGGCTGAATATATTCTTTGCCATTCTTTTCATATGCTTCTTTGTTCTGTTCAATTTGTTCTTTTCGATCTTTCCCTTGTAAATTTATCCATAATCCATCTGCCTCTTCAAATAGTATAGGTACTTCTTTTTGCCCTTTCACTAACTTTTTGGATTTGTACAACTTTACCATCTCTTGTTCTTGCTTTTCTATCTTTTTTCCCGCATACATTGTTATATTTCTCATTGTTTCATGACTTAATTGTATTTGGCTTATCTGTTCCATTTCGTTTGCTGCTTTTCGATACGATGTTGTTTGTACTACAGTGTCTAATATTTTTTCCATTAAATTTGTTGATATCTTTCCACTTGTATACATATCTACTTTTTCATCTAATAGATATTTACATTTCTTTTTATTCTTATCAATATATACTCGTCTCTCATATTCAACAATTCCCATTATTGTTTTTATACAACTTTTTCTTTTTCCTTTATTTCTCATATTTTGTGGTCTTGTTGATTTTATTGTCTCATCCATTTCTTCTAGTATTTCTTTTATTATTTTGCACCCTATTTCACAAACAAATTTGTATACTTTGCTTTCTATCTCATTGAAATTTACTTTTTCTTCTGTTATAATATTCTCAAACATAAATAATTCCCCTTTGAATATTTATTTTTTTTGGTACTAATATTCTATCGAATTATTTATGTTTTTTCTATTATTTTTTGCCAATTAAAATTTTACTCTTTCAAATAACATGAAATTGTATTTATCATCTTATAAAATTGGAAATAAAACAGAAGAATTAAAAAAATGGATTGATGAACATGGTAATAAAATATGCTTAATTCCAAATTCAAGGGATATATATCCAGAAAGTGAAAGAAAATCAAAGGGAATACAAGCTGATGTCGATGAACTAACTAATTTGGGATTTGATGTTACAATAATATCACTAAAAGATTATTTCAATACCAAAGAAGAATTGCAAAAAAAACTAAAACAATTTAATGCTTTTTATGTAATTGGTGGAAACACATTTGCTTTGAGACAAGCTATGTATCTAAGTGGCTTTGATGAATATTTAAAAACTATAAAGGGAAATCCAAATTATCTATATGCTGGATATAGTGCTGGAATCTGCGTTCTTGCAAAAGATATGCATGGATTAGATGTATGTGATGCTCCTAATATTAATCCATATGGTATAGATACTATGTGGAATGGACTAGGATATTTTGATTATATATTTCTTCCACATTATAAATCAAATCATAAAGAAACAAAGTTAATAGATGATTCAGTTGAATATTGTAATAAGAATAATATTAGATACAAAACATTAAGGGATGGCGATGTAATTATACAAGAAATATAAAAAGAAGTTTAAAGTATTCTAACTATTATACCTATTAATTAGTTTAAACATACTTTTATAAAATATGCTGTACAATAGCTGTACATTAAAAAATACCAAGTCTTGAATATAGCCATTTTACTGACTTTGTAGGTTCTTCTGATTTGGTTTACTCCTTCAACTGTGCGATGTTCACATATCATAATTAATATTTAATAGCGAAGATTGAAAAATTTTTAGTTTATAAGAAGCACATTGGAAAATTATTCACTATTTATATTCATTTTTTCATTATTTATTAAGTTCTCAAAAATTTTTATATTTCAAATTTATAAAATATCAACCAATCTATTCTTTAAATTCCTAATTTATAATTCTTAAATAACAGAAAGGTTTTAATTCTATAAAAAATCATCCATTATTAGAAGAATCCTTAAATCTTGCTACAAAACATATTACTAAAAGAAAGAGTCGATTATTTCTAAGCAAATAATTAAAAGTGCTACCAGTATAGGTGCAAACATTAATGAAGCAAATTATGCAAGTAGTAAACCTGATTTTATATCAAAATTACATATAGCTCTAAAAGAATGTGCTGAAATTGAATATTGGTTACGTTTATTAGAAAAAGCAGCATATATTGATAAGAACTATACTAATGAATTAATATATGTTTATTTATCGATAAAGAAAATGTTAGTATCTAGTTTAATCTAATATCACAAAATAATATAAAATATGCTGTATAATTATTGTACTTTGATGTAAGTAAATTATTATAGTACAAATAAAGACACTACGTAATAAGTTAGATTACATTTAACTTATATTTAGTATTTTTTTATTCTTTATTTAGATTTTTTGATAGCATAATTAATAAATTAAATTTATTAATTTACTAGAATATAAAAATATACAAAATTTTGTTCAATTATATTTTTGCAATAAATGTTATATAGTATTTATCATATAAAATGATAATAATCAGATATGGTTTGCCACCTACATAACAGAGTACAACTCTTGGAAAGTAAGTTGTGATTTGTACCTCAAATAGATTCTGGATATACAGCTGGTTACGATATTTATTTAAAGCCAACAATAAATATTAAAGTTACCAACTGGATTAAAATGCTTTTTGAAAAAGATGAGGTATTATTATTAATTACTAGAAGCAGCATGAGTTTTAAATATAATATTAGACTTTGTAATCAAGTTAGACTTATTAATGCAGATTATAATAATAAAAATAATGAAGAATTGTGGAATATGTGGAAATACTTAGCTCAAATTTTCTTTTTTATAAATGCTTTCACAAGATTTACAAGTAATTTTCATTTCATAATTAGCCACTTTTTTATCTAATATTGTAATTAAAGGTTCATTATCTTTTGGACAGCAAAATCTATTTTTTATAATAACTAATTCATCATTGCAATCTTTACCTATATTACTATCTTCAAAATCTAATAATGCACTACCTTGACTCCCACAATTACATCTATATTTTAATTCTAATCTATCATAAGTTGAATAACATAAATAGCCTATATTTTCATTGCATTTATCACAATACATCCATCCGCCATAATTAGTCGCTAATCTTGTATTTACTAATTCTTTACTTTTTAATACTCTTGCCATAATTTTATCTCCTATCATAATTGTAATTTATCATTATCATTATATATAAAAAAGCAAACTATTTCTAGTCTGCTTTTAATTTTTAACAAGATATTGTCAATATGTTTTCATTGTTATCGAAAATAGCAAATTCATCTTTGCCATAAAAAGTTTTATGAAGTTCTTTAGCAATTTTCACTCTATCTTTTAATTCATTATAAACTGCTGAAACATCATCAACAGTTATAAATAATGTAAATGTTGGTACTATTTCATCTGTTTTTAAAGTTGAATATTCTTCTATTAGATTTTTTTGTTCTTGAATCATTATAGAGATTTTATCCTTATTTAAAATAGCAAAGTTTAAAATTTCTCCTTCTTCTGGAACACTTAATACCTTTTGAAATCCTAATTTTTCTTCATAAAACTTTATTGTTTCTTTTACATTTTTAACCATAATATTGGTTGTTATTGTTTCATACATAAACTTCTACCTCCAATATGATAATAAATAAAATAATTAAAAAAGTATTGTAAAAAACAGACATTATTTATAATTTTCTATTATCTTTAATGGAGAAATTCCCGTATATCTCTTTATCTCTCTTATTAAATGTGATTGATCATAAAAACAACATAAATTAGCAATATCTACTAAATTCATATTTTTTTCTAATATTAATGTTAAACATAAATGCAATCTAAGTATATTTAATAGAACCTTGGGTGATACTCCAAAATTCACCTTAAATACTCTATACAAGTGTCTTTCATTATATCCTATTTTTTTTGCAATATCTATTACATTTTGGTATTTTGGATTATTGTATAACCCTTCTACTATTGTTACAAATGGCATTTCTGTTTTATCATTTGCCTTTTGAAACAAATAACCTTTTAAATATTCTATTCTTTCATTAGTGCTTTTTAAATTCAATATTTTATCTAAATTAATTTCTTTTTCTATATCACAAAAAGGTATTTCATTATCCATTATTTTATCTGCTTCTATGTTAAAAAGCAAATAAAATATACTTGGCTTTAATCTAACTCCCATATAGTCTATATTTCTATTTAACTGAAAAGCCTCTGTTTCTTTACTAAATCCTGCAAAGCAAATCGTATTATTAGCAAAATCTATCACAATATCAATACAAGCATCTGGCAAAATATTATTAGCTATGGTTTTATCTAATATGTTCTTTGATTTCATTGTCCAAATACACATACAATAATTTTCAAGTTCTTTTATATTATATTCTAAATATTCTATGTTTTCCTTAAATTCTTTATCTAATAAATATGGTATCTGTTTTGGATAATACATATATTACTTCCTTTCAAAATTGTAATTTTTTGTTGCTAAATATAATAAATATCATTTTCATAATTTTGTACTTTTTTATCTTTAGGAACTTGTTTTATTATTTGGTAAACTGTATATGAATCTGGATAAGGACTAGCCATTCCCAAAAATATACCTTTTAATTCTGGCAAATTTGCAGGGCATAACCAAAATAACACAAGAGGAATTATTCCTAATATATATGGTAGTAAACTCATAACAATAAATCTCCTCTTTGATACTCTTTTATCTTATTTTCTTTTATAATTCCTATTCAATGTATTTTAGGCATAAAAATCAACCCTCTCTATGTATTGACTATCTAATTTTGGTCAATACTTAACTTCAAAATAATTATATTATTTTTTTGTATAGCAAACAAGCGAAAACAATATATTTTTTTAAACCATATCTTTTTAGCCTAATATATATTAAAATTTATTTAATTAGTCTTCTAAGAATGTTTTATTATTTTTGCACATAGAATATAACATTCGCAAGATTTTTGTAGAACAAGCAAAGATAATATAACCTCTCACAAGTTGTATTATCTAAAATAAAATCCAGGAAATTAGTTTTTCCTGGATTTTATTTTAGATTTTTAATTTTCTTCATCCTCATCTTCAACAATTTTCATATTTTTTAAAGAATATTTTATACATTCGTTTATAAATTCATTTATTGATGGTAAATTGTAGTCTAATACTGTTCTTTTAATTGTTTCTAGTAAATCTACCTCAATTCTACATGTAAATTGTTCATAATCCTTTTTTTTCTTATGCTTTATAACAAAATCTGGCATTTATTTCACCTCATATTAATTTTAATATAGGTTCAAAATGTTGTATATATTCGCAAAAGGGTGTTTTACCAATTTTTGTTATTATAAATTTTCTAGTCTTTTTAAGATATCCTCTATATTATATAATTCTTCACCTGTAATTTCTGATGCCTGCATACTTAAACTTTCTAAATATTCTAGATTTTTGGTAAATTGCAATACCCTTATTGGTGTTGCTTGTGTATCTTTACTACTTGAATCTTTTGATGCATTTCTTATATTTTTTACTAAGTGTTCTATACTACTTTCACCTGATTTTGAATTTGCTTTTGGTGCATTTGGATTTGATGTTGAATATGCATTTTCTCTATCTTCTGTATTTACTCTTCTTACATTTTCTTTTAAAGTTTGATCTTCTGCTCTTGGTGTCATATCTTGTCCTGCTACATGTATTACTTTTTCTGCTTTATCTTTTCTACGGCTTTCTGTTAATTCCTTTTGAACTTTTTCAATGAACTCTTTGCTCATTTGTATTTCTTGACCTTTTGCACTTAGCACTTTGTTTATTTCTTTTGCAATTCCTTCTATGTCTCTTTGTGGTATTGTGTCTGCTTTTTCATTGAACATTGGTTCTGCTGATTTGTAGTTTTGTATTGCTTTATAAATATCTCTTTCCGATAGTGGTTGTGATAATATGTATGCTGTTCTTGATAATTCTTTTGCTTTTTTCTCTTGTAGTTTTTTTATAAATACTGGATCTATATTTTCTGCACTTGCAATTTGCTCATCTATCTTTCCTATTATTTCTTTATATTCTTGTTCTATTTCTTGTTCTGCTTTTTGTGCTTGTGCTAAAATTTGTGAATATGCTGTTGCTATTTCTATGCTATTTTCTTCATTACTATCTAATATTTCTGATATATCTTTTCCGCTTGTAGCAAGTTTTAAATTATTTATGTTTATTTTTGTTTTTAGTTCTTGTTTTCTCTTTGCTACTTCTTGATTATTTATTGTTGTTTTTGTTCTTTTTGTATTTGTTTGCGTTCCTGATGTACCTTGTTGTCTTTGTTGTAATTGTTGACTATGAAAATCTATTCCAAATGTTCTAAGTCTATTTATAATTCTATTTGCTGCTCTTTGATTTCTTGGTTGTATTCCTTTTAGTTTTAGTCTACTTCCTATTGGCATTGTTTTTGGTATCATTTTTTGTTCTATTGCTGAATTTATTGTTTTCAATATTTTTTCTCTAGAACTTAATGTTGATGATAACATTTCTACTCCTAGATTTGTTTCTACAATTAATAATGGTACAACTGTTGCTCCTTTTAATGCTGTTAGTGCTGCATCCTTTCCTATTGATACACCTGTCGCCATTTGATTTAGAATTGCTTGTCTTGCTTTTTTCTTTTCTTCTCTTTCTTTCCTTCTTTGTTGTTCATCTTGCTGATTTGCTACTCCATTAATCGTTCTTCCCTGTACGGCTGAACCTGAATATATATTATTTCTCATTGATGATATTCTTTGTCCTACATTTCCTGCCGCATTTACAATTGGCACTCCAAATTTATTTTCTAAGAAATTTCCATATGATTTTGTTACCTTTTTTGCTTCTTTTCCTATTCCTTTTGCTAATGCTATCTTAGGTGCTAATTCGTCAACAGATAGTTTGGCTGTATTTTTTCCTCCTGTTAAACCAAATATTTCTCTTAATATTGGATCCATTTTTATCATATATCTTAGGAATATAAATGCTATAAATATTCCTATTATTGATGTTTCGGTTAGTTTTAGTATTATTTGTATAAATATTGTATATATTAATGCATGCATTGTTTGGAGTGATACAGAATACGTAAAATCTTTAGTAAAGTTTTTCCATCTAGCGCCTTTAGCTTTACCTTTTCCATTTATCTTTTCTAATGCATATGCTACACCTATAAATGAAGCTACTAATGCTAGTATTGTTACTATTAGATATCTTTTGAAATATACTAGCAAGAATCTTATTGCATAATATACTAAAATTATATACATTACCATTCCTGCAAATCCTGTTGTTGCTTTTATTTCATATGCTTTTGATCTTACTGATTCATATAGTGATATTTCTGTTCCGTCTTCAAATTTCGGAATTATTAGATTTATTAGCCATTCATTTATTGTTATTATTGCATACATCATATATTCTACGCCAAATATTATAACAAATCCTACTAGCCAGTCTATTAACATTTGCTTATATATAGCTTTCTTATCTGTTATAGATGTTATTGCTATTTGTATTCCTAAATATATTAGAACAAGTAGCATTATTACTATTGCTACAACTCTAAATATATAATACCACATAGCAACATTAGTTTTTATTATGTAGATTATTCCATTTTCATCAATTACTGAACCACCAGCTGATTCAAAGTTAAAAAAGTTTATATCTAGTATTGGTATTTTGTTGTATACAATATTTTCAATTGTTACATTTGCTTTTGATGATGTTTTTAGTTGTACTTTTCCTCCTATGTCTGCAATTGTTTGCATTCCTTCGCTTATATAGTTTTCATCTCCTGGTGTTCCTGTTGCTTGTGACTGTGTTTTCTCTTCTTCTACAACTGTTCCATCTATTTCATCTATTGTATTTGGGTCTTTTTCCCATCCGTCTACTCTTTCGTCTGTTACTCCTGTTACTGAATTTACAATTCCATCTATTACAAATCTTTCGATTATTGCTGTCCATCCTACTATTACAATTCTAATTCCTAATGTTAGTATTCCTACTAAATAATCTAAAATTTCTAGTATGCTTGATATTATCCATTTTCCAAATGGTGGTGAACCTTTGTATCCTTCTATTTTCGCTATACCTGAATATATAAATCCATTTTCATCATATATACTTAAATTTTCATCTTGAAAATCGTCTCCTACTGATACTGTTCCTGCTGGATTTACATCTACTGAATTTTTTAGTCTTACTGCTATTGCTGAGCCTTGTCCTGGTGTCATCCTTGAACATGCATTATGTACATTCATTGGGGTACTACCAAAATTTGCGTGTTTTCCATTTCCTGCATACATTTCTGCATGTCCATTTACTATTAGAATATCTCCTGCTTGTAAGGTTTGTCCTGATACATCATCAAAATATGCATTTCCACCTTTTAGATTACTGTATGCTGTATCTGATTTTGGAGAAAAACCATAATCATATATGTTTACTCCTAATGAGTTGTAATATATCCAGTGTACAAAACATGTACAGCATCCATAAAATGTACCTGAACCATGTGTACCTCCTGACCATTTACATGTAGCTTTTCCATTCATACTTCCTAGTGTAGTTTGACTATAAGTACTTTTGGACGCATACTTTGCAACATAGTCTATTGCCCATTGTGATGCATACTCTCCGCATTGAGCATCATAACCTCTAGCAAAGCATGAAGTACTAGAAGATAATGTTATATAGATCGGAAGAGCACACGTCTGAACTCCAGTCACCCAAGTCTAT
>CANCZH010000050.1 GCA_947382445.1 uncultured Clostridium sp.
AAAAACTTTAGCACTTGCACTTGCATGACAAGTTGAAGAAAATGCTAATAATAAAATCATTATAAATAAGACACTTGATATTATTTTTTTATTCATTGATACAGTCACCTCCAATTATATTATTTTCTGTTGCATCTACATATACTATTGAATTATCAGATGTTTGTAAAACCCAAGATGTATGAATAGAAGAATCTGTATTTGTTTCATCATAGAAATTATTTGCTTTTTCCATACTTAAAGAAGCTGAAACTATTTCAGAAGAATTGATATTCAAACTATTTGTAGCTGTCATTATTGCATCATCTTTTGTAACTTGAACATCAGATGCGTCATTACCTTCATTAAAAACAGTTAAAGTAACTATTTCGTCATTTTCTGGAATAAAGAAAGTTTTTACAGCTTCATATTTATTATATATTCCGTTATAATTTTTTTGAAAATCTGCTTCCCAAATTTCATCATCAAGTTTTTCTAAATAAACTAATTCATATTCAGTTGGTAAATTTAATTCATTATATTTGTTCATAATCACTTCACGTGCAAAATCTTTATTAGAACCTGATTTTACTTTTAAAGGATTTATACCTTTACTATAAATTCCAATTAAATTATTTGAACTATCTAAATTTATAGAATATTTTGAATTTTCTATTTCATATACATTTTCATTTTTTAGTTTATCATATTTTACTTTTGAATCTGATATTGAAGTTTCTGTATTTAATATTGAAAGTATATCAGATGATTTATCTAGCATTTCTGCTGATACTGCTTTAACTTCTGCTTTTACCTCAGAACTAACTGAACTTTGCGCATATACTATTGCAGCTGTTAAAACTAATAGTATTGCAGAAAGTAATATAATTTTTTTAGTATTTTTCATACTAACCTCCAAAAAAAAAATAATAATATAGCTATATCTTAAAAAAAATTATAGTAATAATAATAGATATTAAAAATATAAAATTAATAAAAAGGAAAATAAAATATATGCTTTTTCCAAATGGATTTTTAAGTCAGTAAAAGGAAAAATGTAAATAAATAAACAAAAGCAAACAAATATACTGTGCACATAAAAAAGAAAAATAAAAATTTTCTGTAAACTTAAAAAATATACCCACAACTACATGTGAATAAGTATGTCGAAAAAAATCGATGAAATAGGTTATTAACAGAGTTATCCACTTTATCCACAATTGTTAAAATGTGGGAAAAAATATTACAATTAGTTTACGTAAAAGCTATAAAGGTATTGATTTAGCTACTTACAGAAGTAACATAATTTTAACAATTGACTTTCAAATGTTTAGAAATCAATAGGTAGAAGATTTATCCACAATGTTAGTTGACAAATTTTAGAAAGTATAATAAAATATCAATATGTTAATATTGCGTTGATGAAGAGTGAATATATTTTCTATCTACAGAGAGCTAGAAATGGTGAAATCTAGTGTTAAGAGATATAGGATGGAACTTCGGAGCAAATTATGAAATTAAGGTGGGTTATTTTTATAATCAATTAGGGTGGAACCGCGGAAAAGATTTTATAGTCTTTCGTCCCTTACTATATGTTTGGGATGAAAGGCTTTTTTGTTTTTTATTCTGAACAAATAAATTTTTAAGGAGGAATAGAAAATGGTAGAATCTATGGAAGAAATCGTAAATCTTTGTAAATCAAGAGGATATGTTTATGCAGGTTCTGAAATTTATGGTGGACTTGCAAACACTTGGGATTATGGTCCTTTAGGTGTTGAATTTAAAAATAATATTAAGGCTACTTGGAGAAAGAAATTTATTCAAGAGTCAAAGTATAATGTTGGATTAGATGCAGCAATTTTAATGAATCCTCAAACATGGGTTGCTTCAGGGCATGTTGGTGGTTTTTCAGATCCTTTAATTGATTGTAAGGAATGTAAAACTAGACATAGAGCTGATAAATTAATTGAAGAATGGGCTCATGAAAATGGAAAAGATATGATAGCTGACGGTATGTCTGATGAGGAATTAGTTAACTTTATTAAAGATAATAATATTTCTTGTCCTAATTGTGGTAAAACAAATTTTACAGATATTCGTAAATTTAATTTGATGTTTAAAACTTTTCAAGGTGTAACTGAAGATTCTAAAGCTGAAATATTTTTAAGACCAGAAACTGCTCAAGGTATATTTGTTGATTTTAAAAATGTACTTCGTACTACAAGAAAGAAAATCCCTATGGGTATTGCTCAAATTGGTAAAGCATTTAGAAATGAAATTACACCAGGAAACTTTACTTTTAGAACAAGAGAGTTTGAACAGATGGAGCTTGAATTCTTTTGCAAACCAGGAACAGATTTAGAATGGCATGCTTATTGGAAAGAATTTTGTGAGAATTGGCTTTTAAGTTTAGGAATGAAAAAAGAAAATATTCGTTTAAGAGATCATTCTCCAGAGGAATTAGTATTTTATAGTAATGCAACAACTGATATCGAGTTTGCATTCCCATTTGGATGGGGAGAATTATGGGGAATTGCAGATAGAACTGATTATGATTTAAAACAACATATGGAATATTCAAAACAGGATTTAACTTATTTAGATCAAGAAACAGGTGAAAAATATATTCCTTATTGTATTGAACCATCTCTTGGAGCTGATAGAGTTGCACTTGCTTTTCTATGCAATAGTTATGAAAAAGAAGAAGTATCAGAAGGTGATGTTAGAACTGTTCTTAAATTACATCCTGCTTTAGCTCCTTATAAAGTAGCTGTTTTACCTTTATCTAAAAAACTTTCTGATAAAGCAAATGAGGTTTATGATAGATTATCAAAATCATTTATGTGTGATTATGATGAGGCTGGAAGTATTGGTAAAAGATATAGAAGAGAAGATGAAATTGGTACTCCTTATTGTGTGACAATTGATTTTGATACTTTAGAGGATGAATCAGTAACTATTAGAGATAGAGATTCTATGGAGCAAGTTAGAGTTAAAATTGATGAGTTAGAAAATTGGATTAAAGAAAAAATTGAATTTTAATTTTGTAGTAAGAGAGTTCTTTTAAAGAACTCTCTTATAAAATAAAAGAACCGCACAGACTAGAGTCTGCGCGGCCAGAAAATCATTTTTTAGTACTTGAATTCACCAGCTTTTGCGACTGTTGTGCTGTGTGGATGCGGATACTGATGCTGACGATCGATTACATCTGATACGAATGCATCTAAATCGTCAGGCGATTCTCCAAAGTACCGTTTAGTTTTTTCTGATGAGGTTGACGGGTTGCTTTTTTTGCATTTGCAATTTTGACAAGGAGTCTTGCAATTGCATTTGCAGTGGTTTTCATGTTGCTGTGACATATTGCCACCTCCTTAATATTTATCGTATTTCTAATTATACTATAAATTTACATAAAATACAAGTTTTTCTTGTAATCTTGTAAAAATATTTCAAATGCTGTATAATTAGGAATAGTTTAAAATAGGAGAAATAGTATGTTAATAGATAAACGATGGCAAATTTAATTTATATTATATAATAAATTAAATAAAGGAGAATTTAGAAAATGAATAAAAAAATAATGTTAACAGGTGATAGACCTACTGGAAGACTACATATTGGTCATTACTTTGGGTCTTTAAAAAATAGAGTAAAAATGCAAGATGAGGTAGATGAGTGTTATATATTAGTTGCTGATGTTCAAGCTTTAACTGATAATTTCAATAATCCTGAAAAGGTTAGAAAAAATGTTAGAGAAGTTGTAATGGATTATTTATCTGTTGGGATTGACCCAGAAAAGGCTACTATATATTTACAATCAATGATACCAGAAGTTGCAGAACTTACAGTATTTTATTCAAATTTAGTTACTATTGCACGTTTAGAGAGAAATCCTACTGTTAAGACTGAAATTGCTCAAAAAAGAGAAATTTTTGGTGAAAGTGTAACATATGGATTTTTAGGATATCCAGTTAGTCAGGCTGCCGATATTACAGCTTTTGACGCTACAATTGTTCCTGTTGGAGAAGATCAATTACCTTTGATTGAGCAATGTAGAGAAATTGTTCGTAAATTTAATAGTATATATGGTGAGGTTTTAAGAGAGCCAGAAGCGTATTTATCAGAAAGTAAAAGAATAAAAGGTTTAGATGGTAATGAAAAAATGGGTAAATCTCTTGGAAATGCTATTTATTTGGCTGATTCAGAAGAAGAGATTACTAAAAAGGTTATGAGTGCTATTACAGATCCTGCTAGAATAAAAAAAGATGATAAGGGAAATCCTAGTGTTTGTATGGTTGCTTATTATCATAATTTATTTAGTTCGAAAGAAGAATGTGAAAATGTTTGTTCAGAATGTAAGGCAGGAACTAGAGGATGTGTTGCTTGTAAAAAGCAATTAGCTAAAAATATTATAGAAACTTTAAGACCAATAAAAGAAAAAAGGGAATATTATGAAGCTCATCCAGAAATTGTTGATAAAATATTGTTAAATGGAACTAATAGAGCTAGAGAAAAAGCAAAAGAAACTATGAAAAATGTAAAGAAAGCAATGAAATTAGATTACTTCGAATAGAGAGGAGAAGAAAATGTTTGTAGACTATACAAAAGTATTTATAAAATCAGGTGATGGAGGAAACGGTGCAGTTTCTTTTAGACGTGAGAAATATGTAGCTGCTGGGCGGACCTGATGGCGGAGATGGTGGAAAAGGTGGAAATATATACTTTGAAGTTGATCCAGATAGCAATACGTTAATTGATTTTAGATATAATAGAAAATTTAAAGCTGAAAATGGTGAAAACGGTAGTGGAGCTCACAAATATGGTAAAGGAGGAGAAGATCTAGTTGTAAAGGTTCCAAAGGGAACTATTGTAAAAGATGCTGAAACTGGAAAAGTAATTGCAGACCTTTCTGAAGAAGGACAAAGAGAATTAATTCTTCCAGGTGGAAGAGGAGGAAAAGGTAATTCTCATTTTGCAACTGCAACAAGACAAGCTCCAAGATTTGCTCAAGATGGCGAAAAAGGTATGGAAAAAGAAGTAATACTAGAACTTAAATTGCTTGCTGATGTTGGTTTAATTGGCTTTCCTAATGTAGGTAAATCTACATTATTATCTAGAGTTACTGCTGCTACACCTAAAATTGCTAATTATCATTTTACTACTATTCATCCAAATTTAGGTGTTGTAAAAACTGAATATGGCGATAGCTTTGTTTTAGCCGATATACCAGGTGTTATAGAAGGTGCAAGTGATGGAATAGGACTTGGAATTCAATTTTTACGTCATATTGAAAGAACGAGATTATTATTACATGTAATAGATTGTTCTGGTAGCGAAGGTAGAAATCCAGTGAAGGATTTTCATATAATTAATAAAGAACTTAAAAATTATAGTGAAAAATTAAGCAAGAGAAAACAAATTATTGTTGCTAATAAACTTGATATTATTCAAGATGAGACTGCTTATAAAGAATTAGAAAATTTGGCTAAAAATGAGGGAATAGAAATTTTTAGAATTTCAGCAGTTACTGGTGAAGGAATAAAGGAATTATTTAATCATGTATCAGAAGTTCTAAAAACTTTGCCAAAAGAAGAATTAGTTGAGGTTCAAGAGAGAGTTGTATATACTTTGGAGGATGAGAAACAAGGATTTGATGTTGAAATTATTGATGGCGAATTTATTGTTTCTGGACCAGCAATAGAGAAGCTAATGGGTAGAATTAATATTGGCGATAATGAGTCTATGGCTTATTTCGAAAGAAACTTAAATGAGCTGGGTATTAATGATAAGTTAAGAGAAATGGGAATTAATGAAGGTGATACTGTTAAATTTTTAGAATGGGAATTTGAGTGGTTTGATTACTAAGAATAAATTTCAAAATTAGAGAAATAAAAAATATTATTTTATTTCTCTAATTTTGAAATTTATTCTACATTTTATTAAAAAATATATTTAGTTGTCCTCATTGCCAATATTAAAAGTTGCTTTTACTAATGCAGTTAATTTGGAAAAAGCAGTTTTAATATTTTTAAATAATGAACCTATAAATGAGAAACTTCCAGATAATGAATTATTTTTTTGCTCTATTAAAGAAGTTTCTTCTTCAATTTCTGGGATTTCTTTAACAATTGAATTAACATATATTGAACCAGCTGTTACTTGATTTTCATCAAAAGCCTTAACAGAATTAGCTTTAGCTTTTTCTGTAATCTTAGCAAATTCCTCATAAATTGATTCATCAGGTACTATTGATTGAACTACTGAGTTTGAAACTATATTATCTTCTTCATTTTCATTTAATTTAATTTGAGTAAAAACAGTATTATCTGGTATTGTCTGTTTTGAAGTATTTTCTAAATCAATAGTTTTATATAATTCAACAGGAGTAGAAGATATAATTTCTGGTGTAAATATATTTTGATTTGTTTCACTTTCTTCAATAGGTTCAGGAGAAGAAATTTCTAAACTTATTTCTTTAACTGTACCTGAGATAGGAGTAAAAGATAAAACAGTTTCACTTTCTTCAATAGGTAATATATAATTTGCACCATTGTTATTATCCCAAGTTCCTTGATTATCTCTAAAACAAAATTGTAGACTATTACCAGAACCAACTTTTATAGTTGCAAGATATCCAAAAGTGGAGGGTTTCATTTTTGCTTCTGTTTTATTATCCCATAAATCACCATATCCATATGAGATATATAGTTCGCTTGTTAGATTATTTGAAAATAGAAACCCTTTATATAATATAACTATTTCAGAATCTTCACGAATTATGTCTTTATTAATATAAATATCTTTTGTAAAATCCATATTTTTCTCCTAAATATAATATTTAATAAGATTATATTCTTTATTTTTTGCTTTTTCAACAAAATATGTTATCAATAGAGTTATATTTTCATTACAAAATTACAAAAAAATAACAAAAATGTAACATTAAAAATAAAACATAAAAGCACAAGAACTTTTGTTTGACAAACAAACGATTATGTGATATTATCTTTATGAAAAACAAAATATAGGAGTGATGAAAGTGAAGAAGAAAGACCCAAATGCCTTAAACAAGAGAGAAAAAGCTATATTAAAATTTATAGAAAAACAAATAAAATTAAAAGGATATCCACCATCAGTTAGAGAAATTGGAAAAGCAGTTGATTTAAAATCTACTGCAACTGTACACGGATATTTAAACCAATTAGAACAAAAAGGTTATATTAAAAAAGAACAACAAAAAGGAAGAACACTAAAATTATTAAAAGGTGGAGCCCTTGAAGAACAAGAAACATTTGAGCCTGGAAATAAAGAATTCTATACGCAAAAAGAATTAGTTGAAGTACCTGTAATAGGTAAAATTACTGCTGGTGCACCAATTTTGGCGGTAGAAAATGTAACAGATACATTTCCAATTCCAATAGATTTTGTTGGAAATTCTGAAAGCTTTATGCTAACAGTTAGAGGAGAAAGTATGATAGAAGCTGGAATATTAGATGGAGACTATATATTAGTAAAAAAACAAAATACAGCTTTAAATGGAGAAATAGTAGTTGCATTAATTGAAGATGAAGCAACTGTAAAAACTTTCTATAAAGAAAAAGACCATATAAGATTACAACCAGAAAACTCTACAATGGATCCTATAATTGTACCAGACTGCAAGATATTAGGAAAAGTAGCTGGTGTATTCAGAAAGATGTAATAATTTTAAGTAATACTTAACTAAAGTTAATATGAAATATAGATATTATTGTAGTAAAGATTAAGAACATTGGTCAATGGCGATAAAATATAACAGTAACTAACTTAGAATAAAAAATAAAAATAAAAATTATTAGTGACGCGCAGTTTGGAGGCGAGTATAAAATTGTTAAAAATTTATTTTTTACAATTTTAACGAGACCGACAGTAAGGAACAAATAATTTTTATTTTTATTTTTTATAAGTTAATTATTTTCATTTGTAATTATCCAAATAACATATATTTTAGTATTATTTCAGTTCAACAATAGTTACACCCATTTCACCTTCTCCAAAAGTTCCATACCTAAAACTCTTACAATGAGGATGTTTTTTAAGAAAACTTTGAATACCCTTTCCCAATATACCAGAACCTTTACCATGAACAATTCTAACAAACTCTAATCTAGCCATAGTACTAGTATCCAAAAATTTATCAACTAAATAATTTGCTTCTTCAATATTTAAACCAATAACATTTAATTCTGTATTTACTTTCTTAGGTGAAAAATTAAATTGCTTTTTAGTATGAATTTCCTTTTTCTCATTTATTTTTTGAGCAATTGACAAACTAGAAATAGGAAGAGTAGTTTTAATATTATCAATTTGTATATTAACTTTTTTAGACTGATTTGCATAGCTTAATATTGTTCCATTTTTGTTAAATGATGAAACAAAAACAGTTAATCCAGGTTTTATATCAGATTCATTAATAGAATCAAAAGAAGTTTCTTGTTTTTCTACTGTACTTACTTTTGATAATTTATTATTTAAATTGTTTCTAAGTTCATTCAATTTTTTTAAATTATTTTTTTCAGAAGACATTTCTTTTATAATGTTATTTGCTTCTTCTTTTGCCTCTAATAATATTGATTTAGCTTGTTGTTTTGCCTTTTGAATATATTCTTGCTTATTTTGTTCAAGTCCAGATTTTTCTTTCAAAAGTTCATTTTTTAAATTTTCAATTTGATTAGAATTTTGAGTTATTTTTTCTTTTTCTGCTTCTATTAAAACTTTTGAATCGTAAATTTCTTTTAGTAAATCTTCAGTTTTTGCAGTATCTACATTAATTAAGCTCTTTGCATGTTCTAATATTTTTTCGTCTAAACCTAATTTTTTACTAATTGCAAATGCATTACTTTTTCCTGGTACACCAATTAGTAGTTTGTAAGTAGGAGATAGTGTTTCTAAATCGAATTCACAGCTGGCATTTTCTACACCATCTGTTACTAAAGCATATTCTTTTAATTCATGATAGTGTGTTGTTACTAATGTTGTTATTTGCTTTTGTCTTAAATGTTCTAAAATACTTAAAGCTAAGCTAGAACCCTCGATAGGGTCTGTTCCAGAACCTAATTCATCTATTAATATTAGGCTTTCAGATGTTGAAGTATTTATAATATTTACAATATTTTTCATGTGAGATGAGAATGTACTAAGTGATTCTAAAATGCTTTGCTCGTCACCAATGTCTGCAAATATATTATCAAATACATATATTGAACTTTGTTCTGATGCAGGAATATGAAGTCCACTCATTGTCATTGCAGTTAGTAATCCAACTGTTTTTAGTGTAACTGTTTTTCCACCTGTATTTGGACCTGTTATTAATAGACTAGAGAAATTTTTTCCTATTTCAAGTGTGATTGGTACAGCAGACTCTTGATCTAATAGTGGATGTTTTGCTTTTTCTAATTTTATTATTTTTTCATTATTAATTTGACTGCTATTGCCATTTATTGATTTAGAATATTTTGCTTTTGCAAATATGAAATCTAGTAGGCAAATTAAATTATATGAGTTTTCTAATTCTTCTGTTATTTCGAAAAATAGAGAAGAAAGTTTTTGAAGAATTTTTTCTATTTCAATTGCTTCCTGATTTTTTAAATCCGAAAGGTTATTATTTAAATTGAAAACTGAAAAAGGTTCTATAAATATTGTAGAACCACTTGTAGACATATCGTGAATAAAACCCTTAATTTCAGATTTATATTCGCTTTTTACAGGAACAACAAAACGGTCTTGTCTTATTGTTATAATTGGTTCTTGTAAGTATTTTGAAGTTAACAATGAATGTAATTTATTTTTTATATCTTTTTGAATATTTCTGATTTTTTGTCTAATATTATAAAGTTCGTTTGAAGCTTTATCATCAATAGTGTTTTCATCAATGATAGAAGAATAGATTTGTTCTTCTATTCTATTATTTGTGTATAGATGGTCGAAATAATTTGTTAATATTTCAGACTGATTAAGGTTTTCATCAAAGTAATATTCTTTTAACTCTCTAGAAGTTTTTAGCACAGAAGTTATTTCTAATAATGATTTTATTGAAAGAAAGTTTTGATTTTTAAGTGAAAGAATATGTTTTTCAATGTTGTGAAGTTCATATATTGGTGGATTTCCCTTTCTAAATAAAAGTGCTAAACCCTCAGTTGTTTCTAATAAAGATTTTTTTACTTTTTCTTTATTAGTATTTGGAAGAAGTGTAATACAATATTTTTTACCTAGTTCTGTTATAGCAAAATTTGATAGTTTATTTAATATTTTATTGAATTCTAATTTTTCTAAAAAAATTTTTTGCATAATGTGTCTCCTTATAGTAATTGCATAATATTTATTATGTGTATAAATCTTGATAATTATCTCATAAATACCTTACAAAATCAATTAATATAGAAAAACTAGTTAAAAATGGAATATTTTTCACAATTTTAATACAAAATAAAAAGTAAAGACTTAAAAGTTATAGTATAAGTGAAGTTTAAAGATACAAGGTAGAGTAATATTAAAAAACTTATGAAAACAATTGAAATTTAAGTAGAAGTGTAATATAATCGTAACAACTTTGTAAACTAGATGTAAATGAGAAAGGAAGATTCTGATGTTTGGACAAGATATAGGTATTGATTTAGGAACTGCAACTGTGATTGCATATATAAAAGGTAAAGGAATTGTACTTAGAGAACCATCAGTGGTGGCAGTAAATAATACAAATGGAGAAGTATTAGCTGTTGGGCACGAAGCAAGAAGAATGCTTGGTAGAACACCAGGAAATATAGTAGCAACAAGACCATTAAAAGATGGAGTTATATCAGATTATACTGTGACAGAAAAAATGCTTAAATATTTTATTAATAAAATTGGTGGAAAATTTTTATTTGCTCCAAGAATAATGATTTGCATTCCATCACAAGTTACAGAAGTTGAAAAGAAAGCTGTTATAGATGCTGCATCAAATGCAGGAGCTCGTAAAGTGTATTTAATTGAAGAACCTATTGCAGCAGCCATAGGTGCTGGAATTGATATTTCAAAACCTTGTGGAAACATGATAGTTGATATAGGTGGAGGAACCACTGATATAGCAGTAATTTCACTTGGAGGTTCTGTTGTTAGTACCTCTCTTAAAGTTGCTGGTGATAAGTTTGACGAAGCAATAGTTAGATATATAAAAAGAAAATATAATGTTATGATAGGTGAAAGAACAGCAGAAGATTTAAAAGTTAATGTAGGTTGTGTTTATCCTAAGATACAAGATGTTGAAATGGATATTAGAGGAAGAGATTTAATTACTGGACTTCCAAAAACTTTAACAGTTCATTCAAGTGAGATGATGGAAGCATTAGAAGAACCAGTTAATATGATAGTTGATGCAGTTCATTCAGTTCTTGAAAAAACACCACCAGAGCTTGCAGCCGATATTAGTGATAAGGGTATATATATGACTGGTGGAGGATGCTTAATAGATGGACTAGATAAATTATTGCAAGAAAAAACAGGAATTAATGTTATGATAGCTGAAGATGCAGTTTCTTGTGTAGCTCTTGGAACTGGAAAGGCATTAGATAATTTAGATACAATAGACAGAAAATAGATTTTATATTTGAATGATTTTATATAATTATAGTAGTACTATTTAATATTTTTATTTTTAAAATTATTGCTGAAACAGAATGAAAAATTAAATATCATTTTATGTGACGCGCAGTTTCGAAGCTTTGAATAGAATTTGTAAAAGCTTGCTTTGTACAAATTCTTCAAATGCGAGCAGCAAGGAGAAAAAAATGATATTTAATTTTTTATTCGTT
>CANCZH010000051.1 GCA_947382445.1 uncultured Clostridium sp.
GATTTTAACACAAATTGTTTTTTTATTTGTGTCTACTAAATGGGGTGCATTTCATTCTTTCTTATCTGTTTTTTTGCTACATAAAGCCCAATATTCACATTTTGTGCTTTCAAATCTATTTACATAAGATGTCATTCCATAGTATAAATTGTCATATAGTTCTGGATATTTCTTTTTTACTTTCTCCCATAATTCTGGTGCGTCTTTTTTTATTTTTATAAAATCTGTCTGTTTTTTAATTCCGTATAATATTAATTCTTCTTTTTCTTGTATGCTATATTCTATTGTGTTTTTTTCTTTTATTTCCTCTATATTAAACTTAATCTTGGAATAGACTTTTAGTCCTTGTGGATTTTTCTTTGCAATACTAGGTTTTATTCCATGGAATTTTTCAAAAGCTCTTGAAAATGATGTAGCACTTGTATATTGATATTTTATAGCTATCTGTAGTATCGTTTCATTTCCATTAAATAGGTCATATCCCGCGTTTGAAAGTCTTCTTTTTCTTATATAATCTGCTATTGAAATATTGCATAAAATATAGAATGTTGTTTGTGCTGTATATTCGTTCATCTCTAGTATTCGTGCTATTTTTTTGTATTCTATTTCATTTTCTAGATTGTTTTCTATGTATTCTATTGTATTGTTTAATTTTTCATATATATTCATTTTTTAACCTCTTGTACTTTATGCATGTATTATATCACTATTTTTATGAAATACTATCACGCTTTTTTGAATAATACAAGTAAAAGCGAAGATTTTTAATTAATCTCCGCTTTTATTTATTAGTTTGATTTGCTTAGTAATGTTCCTGTATTATCATAAGCCTCTATGTAATATGTGTATTTTGTTCCGCTATCTGAACTATTTGCTGTTATGTTTATATTGTTATTTTCGACGTCTCCTGTTATTGTAATATTAGGTGTACTTGGATTTGCTTCATCATTTGCTAATATATCTGTGTATGTACTTCCTGTTAGCTTTTCTTCTAGTGATACTATTGTTTTCCATTCTGTTTCATTTTCTTTTTTACGGTATACTACAAAATATTTATCTTCTATATCATAGCTTGACCAATCTAGAATTATTTCTCCTTCTCCATTTGTTGTGTTTAAATTTGCTGTGCTTGTTAATTTTAACTGTGGTACTTCAAATTCATATACTTCACTAATGTTTCCTACTAAGTCTTCTGCTAATAGATAAATATATTTCATTTTATATATATCTTGTATTATAATTTCTTCATCTTTCATCATTTCTATACTATTTTCATTTGTTAATTCTAAATTTTCTAGCTTTCCTTCACTTGCTAAATATCTATATTTTGTTACTCCTGAGCCTTCTCCTAAGCTCTCATGTCTATCGTGTGATTCTATAATTAATTTATTATTGTATAGTGTAGCATTTGTTATGCTAGGTGCTGTATTATCCAATTTATCTATTGTTATTTTTTGTATTGAAGTATTCCCTAAACCATCTCTATACATTACTGATAGTTCTTTTGGTTGATATACATCTCCTACAAAAGTATAATTTCTTGTGAATATTTCCTTATCTTCTTTTGCTAATTGCATGTCTTTAATATCGTTAAATGCTATCGATACTTGTCCAATTCCATTGTCTGTTGTTGTGAATGTAAAATCTTTTGATTTTGCCCACTCTCCTCCTACTTCTCTACTTGATGTTAAAATTGGTGGTATACTATCAACTTTTGCTATTGTAAATTCTTGAGTTGTGATATTATTACAATCATCAGTAACAATTGCAGTAAAAGTTCTTCCATTCATTCCTACTTCAATTTCAGGAGTACATGAAACTGAATAATTTCCATTAGTAACTATTGATTTACCTTTAAAAATACTATTTCCATTATCATCTAAAATTTCTATTGTTACATTGTTAGTCCAATTTTCTTTTCCTGAAATAATAATTGTTTTATTTTTGCTCCACTCTGTTAATGAATCCTCATTTTCAGTTAATATGCTTGATATTTCGGGTGATACTAAATCAGAATAAAACTTAACATTGGTTGGTACCATCATAAACCAACAATCTGTTCCAGCTATCTTCACATGTATACTTATATCATTGTGCATATTTTCTTTTACATTTGTACTAGCTTGTTTAATGCTTTTTATTATTATATTAGTCCCACCTACTTTTCCTTCTATTAGCGATTGTTGATCTTTTTGGTAATATTGTGGATATAATCTAGTATCTAAGCTATTAAAAGTGGCTCCATTAGTTAATATTATATTACTAATAATTGTGTAAATTGGTGGTGTACTAGAATCAGTTGTTATTGTATTAGTAATTGTTCCAAATTCCTTATTACATATACTACAAATAATCTTTCCATCTAAATAATCTAGCCTATGTTTATTAACTACATATGAGCCACTACATTTATAACATCTGCCAGAAACACTACAATCTAATTTAAGACCTGATGAACTATAGCAATATTCAGTAGTCTCTGTTTCTTTTATCTCATATAATCGTCCACTTCCATAGGTATTCATATAATATGAATACATTATGTATAATCCACAAACTTTACATTTTTTAGTATGCTTATGACTAGATAGTGGATAATATGATTTTCCATCCCATACACATGGTTTATGCCCTATATATGAATATCCACATGAGCATGTAGCAGTATAAGAATTAGTAGATACACATGATTCTTTTCCTTCTGCCCATGTTGTTTTATAAGTATGAGATGCTTCATTATTCTTTTTTCTACAAATTTTACATTCTTCCCAGTGCTTATTTTCATCATAAATTGTTTTAAATATATGTTCATGTTCTAAATTTCCGTTATCTTCTAAGTCAGTAACATCAATTATTGTAACTTCATTTGCTGTTTGTATTTCTTCTGTTTTGGCTATTTTTTGTTTTATATTTTCTATTATTGATATTTTATTAATTTTGCTACAAAATAATATTACTATTACTAAAATTAATATTATTATTGTAATTGCTATTATCTTAAATACTTTTTTCATTCGTTCCCTCCTAGTTTTATTTGTTCTCTATTTTTAATATAAGTTATTATTTTTTCAAAGTATATGGAAATGCCTTTTATAACATATATGTAATATACATAAAATAGTTTTTAGGAGATTTTAATTTCTAACATACAAAAAACTTAGAACAGCTGTTGCTCTAAGTTTTTCTTTATTATATTTAAAATAATATTAATTAGTTTGACTATCATAAGTTTGTATGTAATATGTATTTCATTATTTGAACTATACTTTCTCTATTATAATAATTTACTATCTATATAGTTTCTTCTACTATAATACATATGTGAAACATATACTTTTTTTTTTTCTTCGTCTATTGTATAAAGTATTACATAGTTTTTTATCATAATTCTTCGATATATTCTTTTTAACTCATCTGTCTTTTCTATTTCTGTATATATTTTAGGTTCGTATTTCAAATTTTGTATTTTTTCCTCAATTTTTTTCATTAATATTTTCGCCGCATTTTCAATATATAGTTCCTCTGTTATGTACTCATATATTTTATTAATCTCTTTTAAAGCTGTTGGTGTAATTATTACTTTATATTGTCTAGTATTCATATTTTTGTCTTAACTCCTTAAATGCAATATCTGATTCTATTCCTTCTCCTCTTTCTATTTCTTCTTCTGATTCTTTTAATTTTTTAATCATCTCTTCTTTCATATTTTTTTTATTATATTCTTCCATACTCATAAAAATTACTTTATTTTTACTATTTTTTCTTATTACTATTTCTCCATATTCGTCTACTGCCATTTCTATTGTTCGTATGTCTGTTACTTGCCTCATCTCTAAACACCTCACTTTTTTTCCAAGTATTAATATTATAGCAAAAATTTACATGTTTTTAAATACTTTATTCTATTTTTATTAATCTATTATTTTACTTTTTTCTTTTTATTATATTAAAAAAATTACATTTTATTCTTTAAAATTTTATATTATGATTTATTTGATATTTTTAATAATATATTTTCTGTTTTATCGTAAGCTTCTATGTAGTATTTGTATTTTGTTCCATTATCTGAACTATTGGCTGTTATGTTTATATTGTTATTCTCAACGTCTCCTGTTATTGTAATATTTGGTGTACTTGGATTTGCTTCATCATTTGCTAATATATCTGTGTGTGTACTTCCTGTTAGCTTTTCTTCTAGTGATACTATTGTTTTCCATTCGGTTTCATTTTCTCTTTTACGATATACTACAAAATATTTATCCTCTATATTGTAGCTTGACCAATCTAGGATTATTTCTCCTTTTCCATTTGTTGTGTTTAAATTTACTGTACTTGTTAGTTCTAAATTTGGTACTTCAAATTCATATACTTCACTAATGTTTCCCACTAAGTCTTCTGCTAATAGATAAATGTATTTCATTTTATATATATCTTGTATTATAATTTCTTCATCTTTCATCATTTCTATACTATTTTCATTTGTTAATTCTAAATTTTCTAGCTTTCCTTCACTTGCTAAATATCTATATTTTGTTACTCCTGAGCCTTCTCCTAAGCTCTCATGTCTATCGTGTGATTCTATAATTAATTTATTATTGTGTAGTGTAGCATTTGTTATGCTAGGGGCTGTATTATCCAATTTATCTATTGTTATTTTTTGTATCTTAGCATTTCCTAATCCATCTTTATATAATACTGATAATTGTTTTGACTTATATACATCTCCATAAAATTCATAATCTCTACTGTATTCTGTTTCATCAAAATTTGCTAATTCTAAATCTTTAATATCATTAAAAGCTATTGAAACATTTCCTATTCCATAATCTGTTGCTGTAAACTTAAATTTTCTTGATTTTGCCCATTCTCCTGTTATATTATCACTAGATGTTGCAGTTGGTGGTATTGAATCTACTTTGGCTATTGTAAATTCTTTTTCTGTACTATTTCCACATGCATCTGTTATAATTGCTTTAAATTTTTTTCCATTTGTATTTACTTCTAGTTCTGGTATACATGAAATAGAATAATTATTACCACTTACAACTCCATCTCCTATATATATGTTATTCCCTTGTTCGTCTAATATTTGAACTGTTACTGTATTACAATAACTTTCTATTCCTGACACAATAATTGGTTTTGTCTTGCTCCATTCTGTTAATGAATTGTCACCATTTGATATATCTAAAATTATTGGTTTAGTTGAATCTGGTGATATTTTAAACTCTGGCGTTATATAAGTCCAAAAGCTTCTTTGATTAATTATAGTATATATATACACATACACACTGTAATTATTTTTATATGTATTATTAAATTTTCCGGTAGTAACAACATTTATATTAGTCGAGCCATATCCTCCACTTTTTAAATTTTGATTTGTTGATGCAAATACTCCTGATACATTTCTAATTCCACCTATTTTATCAAATTTAGCACCATTTGTTAGTCTTACATTAGCATCAAATGTATATGTTGCTGGTGTTTTCAAATCACTTTCTACCTTATAAGAAACTGTTCCATAAACTGTATTGCAAATTTTACAATAAATTTCATTTCTTTCTCCATTAAACTGAATGTCATGTCCATTTATTGCACGATATGCTTTACATTTTGAACATGTTTTTGCAGTAATACAAGTTATTTTATTTCCATTTGCATCTGCACAAGCTTCATAACCACTGCTTTCGCATAAAATACCATTATAATAATATTTACCTGAAATTCTTGTTTTACAATTGCTACAATATTTACTATGTTGATTTCCGCTTTCAGACATATATGTTGTACCATTCCATACACATGGTTTTTTATCTATTATTTTGCATCCACATGAACATACATCTGTATAATAATTGGTATACATGCATGATTCATAGCCTAATGTCCATGTTCTCGTAAAGCTATGATTTTGTTCGTTTTCTTTATTTCCACAAATAGTACATTCTTCCCAGTGCTTATTTTCATCATACATTGTTTTAAATATATGTTCATGTTTTAGATTTCCATTATCTTCTAAGTCAGTAACATCAATTATTGTAACTTCATTTATATTTTGTTCTAATTCTTCTGTTTTTGCTATTTTTTCTCTTATATTTTCTATTAGTGATATTTTATCTATTTTTATGCAAAATAGTATTAATACACAAAAAATTAATATTATTAGTGCAACTGTTAATATCTTCAATATCTTTTTCATTCGTTTCCTCCTAGTTTTATTTGTTCTCTATTTTTAATATAAGTTATTATCTTTTCAAAGTATATAGAAATACCTTTTATAACATATATGTAATATACATAAAATAGTTTTTAGGAGATTTTAATTTCTAGCATATAAAAAACTTAGAACAGTTGTTGCTCTAAGTTTTTCTTTTTTATATTTAAAATAATATTAATTAATTTGATTTACTTAATAATGTTCCTGTACTGTCATAGGCTTCTATGTAATAGATATATTTTGTTCCATTATCTGAACTATTGGCTGTTACGTTTATATTGTTATTTTGATTGCCTCCATTTATTGTAATGTTTGGTATACTTGGATTTGCTTCATCATTTGCTAATATATCTGTGTATTTACTTCCTGTTAGCTTTTCTTCTAATGATACTATTGTTTCCCATTCTGTTTCATTTTCTTTTTTACGATATACTACAAAATATTTGTCTTCTACATCATAGCTTGACCAATCTAGAATTATTTCTCCTTTTCCATTTGTTGTGTTTAAATTTACTGTGCTTGTTAATTTTAACTGTGGTACCTCAAATTCATATACTTCACTTGTGTTTCCTACTAAATCTTCTGCTACAACATAAATATATTTTATTTTGTAGATATCTTTTATTTTTATTTCTTCATCTTTCATCACTTCTATACTATTTTCATTTGTTAATTCTAAATTTTCTAGCTTTTCTTCACTTGCTAGGTATCTGTATTTTACTACTCCTGAGCCTTCTCCTAAGCTCTCATGTCTATCGTGTGATTCTATAATTAATTTATTATTGTGTAGTGTAGCATTTGTTATGCTAGGGGCTGTATTATCTAGCTTATTTATTTTTATCATTTGTATACTTTGATTTCCTAATCCATCTTCATATAAAATACTAATTTCTTTTTCTTGGTATGCATCGCCAACAAAATTATAGTTTCTTGAATATTCTGTTTCATTTAGTTCTGCTGATTTTAAATCACTTATATCTGCTACTGCTATTTTTACATTTCCTATACCTCCGTCAATTGCAGTAATTTTGCATTCCTTTGATTTCGCCCATTCTGGTGATAATATTATTTCTGATGTTGGTTCTGGTGGTATATTGTCAACTTTTGCTATTGTAAATTCTTGTTCTGCACTATTTTTTAAGTTATCTGTTACTATACATTTGAACTTTCTTCCCTCTATTCCTGTTTCTATTCGAGGTGTGCATGAAATAGAATAATTTTTATTATTAACTTTTGTCTCTCCTTCAAATATTATTTCTTCTTTTTCATCTATAATCTTTATTTTTACTGTATTACAATAGTTCTCAGTTCCACTTATTATAATTGGTTTTGTTCTACTCCATTCTGTTAATTCTTCTCTATTTTCTTGTGTAATATTTATTGTAGGTGATATTGTATCTATTTTATATGTCTCAATAATTTGAACTGTTAATGATATTCCATTTAAAATTCCCAAATAATATGCTGTTGCGGATCCTACTGCCTCTGTATGCCCAGTTATTTCTATTGTATTTACTTGTGACCATGTTGTTCCATTTACAGAGGCAGAATTATTGGTTATTCTACTATTCCCGCCAAAAAAGGAATCTCTTGTCATGCTATTATATTTAACTTTATCATCAACTGTTATACTTGAATAATGTTTAAACACTGTATCTGATATTTTTTCCAAATAGCTATAATTAACTTTTCCTAAATACAAATTACAATATGTACAATATATTTCGTTTAAATCATTTTTATATCCAATATGTCTCGTCCAATAATCTGATGGTGTATATGTATGTCCGTGATTATTAACTACACATGTTCCTAAATTTAAGCAATTTATTCTACTACCGTCACTTTTGGCACAATTATGTGGATTTCCATGATTATGGCAAACAGAACACCAATCATATCCTTGAAAAGTATCTGTGTCATTTTTGGTTTCTCTATGTGGAGTTCTTCCAACTGTTGTTTCATAACTATATCCACAATTACAAGTAAATTTATGTACATTTGATTCACTACAACTATTCCCCATAGTCCATCCCTTATCTATATATATATGATTTACAATATTTACTTTTTCACCACAAATAGTACATTTTTCCCAATGTTGTGTATTATCAAATTCTGTTTTTAATGAATGCTCATGTTTTATTGTATTATTATCTTCTAAATTTGTAACATCTATTGTTGTAACTTTACTTATATTTTGTTTATTTTCTTCTGTTTTGGCTATTTTTTCTCTTATATTTTCTATTAGTGATATTTTATTAATTTTGCTACAAAATAATATTACTATTCCTAAAATTAGTATTATTATTGTAATTGCTATTATCTTAAATATCTTTTTCATTTGTTTCCTCCTAGCGTTTATCCCTTTATTTTTAGTATAAGTCATTATTTTTTGAAAGTATATTAAAACACTCTACATAGCATATATAAAATATACATAAAACAATTTGCTAGGAATTTTAATTTTTTCATCAGATGATAAAATCATATTAAAATTTTATATTTGATTTAATTTTTTATATATTATATAATAAAGAAAATTTATAAGGAGTTTTTTATGACTGTAAAATTGGTTGCAAGTGATTTAGATGGAACTATTATTTCTGAAAATAATTATATTCCTGAATCAAATTTTGAAGCTATTAATAAAATGAATGAAAAAAATATAAATTTTGCCATTTGTACTGGTAAGTCATATTCTGTTAGTAAAGATTTATGTGATAAATGCAAAGCCACTTATGGTATTTTTAGTAATGGTTCTCAAATTTATAATTTAAAAACTGGTGACCAAATTTATAATAGTGTTATTCCTTATCAAGATATTAAGAGATGTTTTGAAATTGCTAAAAAATATAATCTTCATGTTCATGCTTATAGTGATAATGAATTAATTTCAGAAAAACTTCAATATTTGGATTTACGTAATTTTAAGCTTCAAAGAAATTCTGGTTTTAAGTTTGTTATTGTTCCTAATGTTATTGATTATATAGAAAAAAACAATTTATCTATTCATCAATTTGTAATTTCAAGTATGAATTCTTTAGAGTTTGTTAAAGAGGAAATTTTACAAGAAATTAATGTTTCTATCGCCAAGATTTCTAAGTTTGGGAAATATAAGGATAAAATATTAAATAAGGAATATGAATATTTGTCTATTATTCCTTACAATACTAATAAGAATAGTGCAATAAAAATTCTAAGTAATTATTTATCAATAGATCAAAATGATGTTATGGCTATTGGTGATAATTTAAATGATGTTGATATGGTTAAAAATTCTGGAATTGGTGTTGCTGTTGCTAATGCTTATTCTGAATTAAAAGATGTTGCTAAATATACTACAAAAAATTCTGCTGCTGATGGTGGCTTTGCAGAAGCCGTTTATAAGTTTATAGAATTTGATACATAAAAAATACTACTTCTTCTAATGTTACCTAAATTGGTTTCACATCATAAAAGTAGTATTTTTTTATTTTTCTTCTTCATCTTTTTTATATAGTTGGTTAAATCTTTTTACTTTTTCTTTTTTCTCTTGTTCTATATCTTTTATTGTTATTAAGTATTTTATTAAAATCTTCTTTAAAGTTTCCTCTTTTACATCAGCAATTAATGTACCTTCCTTGGCTATTGAAATTTTTCCTGTTTCTTCTGAAACAACTACTGCAACACAGTCTGTTTCTTTTGAAATTCCAATTGCTGCTCTATGTCTTGTTCCAAGTTCTCTTGCTATATCTTTGTCATCTGCTAATGGTAGCATGCATGATGCAGATGCAATTTTATTATTACTTATTATTACTGCCCCATCATGCAATGGTGTTTTAGGAACAAATATATTTACTAATAATTGTGGTGATATTTCTGAATTCATGATAATTCCAGTATCTATTATATCATTTAATTTTATATCTCTTTCAATAACTATTAATGCTCCTGTTCTTGATTTTGCAAGTTCTGTTGTAGCTATTACTATTCTGTATATGTTTTCTTTTGTTTTAATTTCTATACTTTTGTCTATTCCAAAAATTTTGCTGAATTTGTTTGTTCCTAATTGTTCTAGTCCTCTTCTAAGTTCTGGTTGGAATATTACCATAAGCGCTAGAACTCCCCAATTCATTATTGCTGTCATTATTGTGTTAAATACATATAAATGTAGCAGTCCTGATAACCAAGTTATTATAACTATTATAAATATTCCTTTGGCTAATTGGCTAACTCTTGTATGTCTAAATGATTTAAATGCTGTTACAATTAAGAAAACTACTATAAGTAAGTCTATTATTAGCATAAATAAATCTACTGGGTGTGCTTGAAGATTCGAAATATATTCTACTATATTTTCTTCATATAGTTTTGTTAATTCTAATTTAAAACTTTCCATTATATTCCTTTCTATTTTGCTAATAAATAATATAATAATGTACTAGCTGATGCTAATAGCATTGCTCCTATCATTATAATTGCTATTATTTTTGTTATAATTGATCTTTTATCCATAACTATTTTCCCTCTTTCTTTTGCAATTTATGATAGTATTTTATATCATATTATTTTTTTTTTCAATAGCATTTTTTTCTATAAATATTATTTAAAATATATTTTTTTCCACTGTTGTATCTCATATTTTTTTATGGTATACTTTTTCCGATTTATTTTAGTATAAAATTTTATATTTTATGGTCAAAATATATATATAATTTATTTGGAGGTAATACTTATGAAATTTGATGAATGGCAAGGTTTTAATGGTGGTGATTGGGAAAGTGAAATTGATGTAAGAGATTTCATTCAAAAAAATTATACACCATATACTGGTGATGATTCATTCTTAGCAGAAGCTACTGAAAATACAAAAAAGCTTTGGAATGAAGTTCTAGATTTATATAAGAAAGAAACAGAAAACGGTGGTGTTCTTGCAATTTCTAATGATATTGCATCTACTATTACTAGCCATGATGCAGGATTTATTGATAAAAATTTAGAACAAGTTGTTGGTCTTCAAACAGATGCTCCTTTAAAAAGAGCTATAATGCCTAATGGTGGTATTCGTATTGTTGAAAAATCATGTGAAGCTTATGGAAAACATGTTTCTGAAAAATTAGAAGATATTTATCATCATTATCGTAGAACTCATAATGATGGAGTATTCGCAGTTTATACACCTGAAATTAGAGCTGCTAGAAGTTCTCATGTTATAACTGGTCTTCCAGATGGATATGGTCGTGGAAGAATAATTGGTGATTATAGAAGAGTTGCTCTTTATGGTGTTGATTTCTTAATTCAAGAAAAACAACAAGTTTTTGCTAATACTGTATCATCTTCTTTTACAGAAGAAGTTATTCGTGAAAGAGAAGAAATTCATGACCAAATTCAAGCCTTAAATGACTTAAAAACTATGGCTTCAAAATATGGTATTGATATTTCTAAACCTGCTAAAAATGCTAAAGAAGCTGTTCAATGGACTTACTTTGGATATTTAGCTGCTATAAAAGACCAAAATGGTG
>CANCZH010000052.1 GCA_947382445.1 uncultured Clostridium sp.
TTATCTGAGTAATCTCCATCTTTATTTATTATATTATAACTAGGCAATTCAAAAACAACTGTATCAAATCCTTTTTCAGTAGGTCTTTCAAATGAAACAATTATATATTCATCACCATTATCTTTTTTACGAATATCTGAAAAAACTACTTCCGTTTCATCTGCATATTTACAAAGTGTATACATCATAATTTACACGCTCCTTTTACAATTAGTATGTAAAAAAGCTACCATAATACATTCACTAAACAAAGGTGTTTGTATACGGTAGCTTTGGTGCGGATGAGAGGACTTGAACCCCCACGGTCTCCCACTAGATCCTAAGTCTAGCGCGTCTGCCAGTTCCGCCACATCCGCATTTGTTACTGACAGTAATTATAATAGCACAAAGATATTATAATTGTCAAGCATAGTTTTTAAATTTTTTTAAAATTAGTTTTTGTTGATTTTATTATATATTCATGATAATATTACTTTATTGGAATATATGAAGAAAGATATGAGAAAAAATATGGTGAAAGATTTATTGAAAACAAATTGTTATGATGTACAAAAAACAATGATAATTGTTGGAAGTTGTTTAAAAAATATGCAACCAGAAAGCTATAAAGAGCTAGAAAAGATGTCTTCTGAGATTTATGATGTTTGCTTAGAAAAAGACCATTTAAATATGGTAATAACTAAAATAATGGGGATGCTTGCAAGAGTAAAGATTAAAAAGTTAGTATTTGCAACAGTAGATAAATCTCCTCATTGTGTACAACTTCATTATGTTATAAAAGAATTAGAGAAAGCTATGGATATAAATGACATAGACATAGTTAATTATGTTGCAGTTGACAATAAATTAGTAGAAATACCTTCAGATGTAATAAGTTTATCTAAAAATTTATCTAAATTAAAATCAGTTAAAGAAAAATAATTTAAACTTAAAAAATGTTTTTGGAGTGAAAATACCTAGATGACGCAAAATAAATAGATGTGTACTTATTTTTGCGAAAATATTATAAGGTAAGCATAATTACTTTCTATTTGAATACAGATGTGATAGGAGGCAATTATGAGACAACATATAAAATATTATTTTTCAAAAAATATATTAGATTATTTAAAGGTATGTATTGTATTTATTGCAGGTGTTGTACTTGCAGTTATTACAATAAATAATTCTAATGAACTTCAAAAAAAAGAAATAAAAGAGTATATTGATGAAAAAATTAATATAGTTAAAACAACAGATGATTATAATAAAGGAATTTTATTTGATGTTTTTAAAGAAAATGCAAAGAATATTATTGTTTTGGCTTTTTTAGCATCTTCATTAATTGGAATTCCTTTTGCATATTTAATGGTAGCTAAAAAAGGTTTTTCAATAGGATATACTATTTCTGCTATTTATGCGGTTCAAAATACCAAAACAGCCATTATTTTCATTTGTAATTCAATGTTGTTTCATAATATAATATATATGGTTTCGGTTGGATTAGTTTTAGTATCAGGAACTAATTTTATTAAAGCGATTATTGAGCAAGAAAAAAGAGATGTTAAATTTGAAATTTTTAGATATTTAGTGTTTTTGGTTATTAGTTTGATAATTGTTTTTATAGCATCAATTTTTGAAGTACATATTTCATCATTTTTTTTAAGTTTATTTAAAAAATATCTGTAAAAACTATTTACAATTCGGAACACTTTTGATATAACATAGTACATAAATAGTTTATGTAAATTGTTTTTGGAAATTACTTATTACGAATAAAGTGAATTAATTTATTTTATTCGATTTATATGAAGTTAATATTTTGAGATGGGGGACTAAATAAATGGAAAAACAAATTAAACTTTTCTTAGAATTTTTAGAAAACGATAAAAAATTATCTTCAAATACTTTACAATCATATAGAAGAGATATCGTTCAATTTCAAGAATATTTAGATAACGAAAGATTAGTTTATTCTAAAATAGGTCAACAAGAGATAAAAGAGTATATAGAGTATTTAAAGAAAATAGGAAAGAAGACATCAACAATTTCAAGAAATTTAGCTTCAATTAGGTCTTTCTATCAATATCAATTACGTGTTAAAAAAGTAAAAAAAGACCCAACAGATGGTATGCAATCTCCAAAAATAGAGAAAAAAGCTCCAAGCATTTTATCATCAGATGAAGTAGAATTATTATTAGAACAACCTAATGATATTGATTTAAAAGGAATTAGAGACAAAGCAATGCTTGAATTTGCTTATGCAACAGGAATGAGAGTTACAGAAATTATTTCATTAAATATGGATGATATTAATTTTAGAGATTCTTATGTTTCTTGTACAAATGGTGCTAAAAAAAGAAATATTCCATTAGGTAATATTTCAATGAAAGCATTGGATGAATATATTAAAAATGCTAGACCAATAATGATAAAAAGTGAAAAAGAACAAGCTTTGTTTGTTAATGTAAATGGAAAAAGATTGACAAGACAAGGATTCTGGAAGATTATAAAATATTATAAAGAACAAGCTCATATTACAAAAGAAATTACACCACACGTTCTTAGACATTCTTTTGCAACACATCTTTTACAAAATGGAGCTGATTTAAAATCAATTCAAATGATGCTTGGCCATTCTGATATATCTTCAACACAAGTATATATGCAATTTCAAGATGATTCTTTAAAAAATATATACAATAAAGCTCATCCAAGAGCATAGTTAGAAAAAATAATGAAAGCAACTGTTTTAAGAAAGTTGCTTTTTTGTTGTACTTGAAAAGATTTAAATATGAAGAAAAAGAAATTTCTGTCAGCTTGTATCTGTGTGTAACTGAAAATGTGTAATGGGCATAGAGGTCAGCTTTGGCTGACCTCTATGTTTTATAATTATTATAAATCAATTATTAATAAACTTGACAAATTTATGTAATCCATATAAAATAGATATGTAAAGATTAAATATTGAAGTAATAAAATTTATATATTTAATGAACATTGAAAATTTAATAAGAAAAGAGGTTGATTATGAATGAGTAACATACTTATTGTTATAATTACTCTTTTAATCTCAGCAGCAATATTCATACCTTTAGGAATTACAATTAGAAAGAGAATAGCTGAATCTAAAATTCAAAGTGCAGAAAATGAAGCAAAAAGATTACTTGAAAATGTAAAAATAGAAGCAGAAAATACAAGAAGAGAAGAAATTTTTAAAGCAAAAGAAGAAATGCTTAGACTAAGAAATGATTTAGAACAAGAGATTAAAGAGAGAAGACTTGAGGTGACTCAGCAAGAAAAAAGACTAATCCAAAAAGAAGAAAATTTGGAAAAACGAGTACAAGTTTTAGATAATAAAGAAAAAGACTTAGAAAATAAAATGCTAGAGAACGAGAGTATTAGAAAAGAGTTAGATGAAGATAAGAAAAAGGAATTAGAGGAATTACAACGTATTTCAGAATTAACTGTTGATGAAGCTAAAAAACAGTTATTGGATTCATTAGAAAATGAAATTGTTCCAGAAAAAGCTGCAATGATTAAAGAATATGAAAATAAAATGAAAGAAGATTCTTCAAAGATTGCAAAAGAAATGGTTAGTTATGCTATTCAAAAATGTGCTGCTGATCATACTTCTGAAACAACAGTATCAGTTGTATCTTTACCAAATGATGATATGAAAGGTAGAATTATTGGTAGAGAAGGTAGAAATATAAAAACTCTTGAAACATTAACAGGAATTGACTTGATAATTGATGATACACCAGAAGCTGTTATTATATCAGGATTTGACCCATTAAGAAGAGAAGTTGCTAGAATTGCTCTTGAAAAATTGATTGAAGATGGAAGAATTCATCCAGCTAAGATTGAAGAAATGGTAGAAAAAGCTAAAGAAGAAGTTGAAGCTATAATTAAAGAAGAAGGAGAAAGAGCTGTTTTAGAAACTGGTGTTAATGGATTGCATCCAGATATAATTAAGTTAATTGGTAAATTAAAATATAGAACAAGTTATGGACAAAATGTATTGAATCATTCTATAGAAGTTTCAAACTTAGCTAGAATTATGGCTGAAGAGTTAGGTATAAATCCTAAAATTGCTAGACGTGCAGGATTGTTACATGATATTGGTAAAGCTTTAGACCATGATATGGAAGGAACACATATTGAAATTGGTGTTGATATATTAAAACGTTATAAAGAAAACGATTTAATTATAAATGCTGTAGAAGCACACCATGGAGATGTTGAACCACAAACTTTAGAAGCTGTTTTAGTACAAGCTGCTGATGCAATTTCTGCATCAAGACCAGGAGCCAGAAGAGAAACATTAGAAACTTATATCAAGAGATTGCAAAAACTAGAAGAAATTGCTGATTCTTTTGATGGAGTTGATAAATCTTTTGCTATTCAAGCTGGTAGAGAAGTTAGATTAATGGTTAAACCAGAAAAAATATCTGATAATGATATGATTATTATGGCAAGAGAAGTAGCTAAAAAGGTTGAAACTGAAATGGAATATCCAGGACAAATTAAGGTAAATGTAATTCGTGAAACAAGAGCAATCGAATATGCTAAATAGAAGATGAAAGTGAACATTTTTATGTGTTCACTTTTATTTTTTTAATGTAATTTTAAGTTTTTTATTATATATAATGATTGACATATTGTAAGTAAAAAAATTAAAATATAAAGAATAATATTTAAATTAGAGGAAGGGGATTAATACGTGTTTAAAATTTTAGGAAAGTTAAGAAAATCTTGGAAAACAGTTGCAATTGTAGTACTTTTATTAATAATTCAAGCTATGGCCGAACTTGAATTACCAGATTATACATCAAGAATTGTAAATATTGGTATTCAACAAAATGGAATTGAAAACTGTGTTCCAGAGGTTATGAGAGAAAGTTCAATGGAGAGTTTAAAACTAGCTATTGAAGATGATGAATATATTTTAGATAAGTACAAATTGATTTCTAAAGATAGTTTATCTGAAAATGACTATAAAAAATATTTAAAAAAATATCCAGAGTTAGAGAAGCAAAATTTATATGTTTTAAATAAAGTTTCAGATGAGGAAATAGAAAAATTAGAGGATATAATGGCTAAGCCTTTAATTATGATTTATTTTATAGAAACTTCAGGATATGAAGATGCAATGAAGCAATTTGTACTTTCAAATATGCCTACATATGCAATATCTAGCTTACAAAATAAAGGTTTAATTGATATTGTTAAATCTATGCCAGAAGAACAAAGAAAACCTTTAATTGATATGTTTAGTGAAGAAATAGATAAAAGAATCGGAAGTATGCTTAGCCAATCTGCTATAACAGCTACAAAACATGAATATGAAGCAGTTGGAATGAATTTAGATAAATTGCAAACTGATTATATTTGGATTTCAGGACTTAAAATGTTAGGTGTTGCTTTAATTATTATGATTACAGGTGTTACTATAATGTTCTTTTCTTCTGGAATGGCTTGTAGGCTAGCTAAGCATTTAAGAGAAGAAGTTTTTGAGAAAGTTCTTAAATATTCAAATAAAGAATTTAGAGAATTTTCTACTGCATCATTAATAACAAGAAGTACAAATGATATTCAACAAATTCAAGGTATGATACAGATGTTGTTTAGAACAGTAATATTTGCACCTATTATGGGTATTGGAGGACTAATTAGAGTTATAGCTAAAAGTAATACTTCTATGGTATGGATTATTGGTTTTGCAATATTATGCATTTTAACAATTGTACTTGTTTTATTTATTGTTGCAATGCCTAAATTTAAAAAGCTACAAACATTAATTGATAAAATCAACTTAGTTGCAAGAGAGATATTAACAGGGCTTCCAGTAATAAGAGCTTTCCATAAAGAAAGAGAAGAAGAAAAACGTTTTGATTTGGCAAATATTGATTTAATGAAATCGAATATATTTGTTAATAGGGTAATGTCATTTATGATGCCATTGATGATGCTTCTTATGAACTCTATTTCATTATTAATTATTTGGGTTGCAGGTCATAATATTGATTCAGGAATCATGCAAGTTGGAGATATGATGGCTATTATTCAATATACAATGCAAATAGTCATGTCATTCTTAATGATTTCTATGATTTCAATTATGCTTCCAAGAGCTGCAGTTTCTGCAACTAGAATTAATGAAGTATTAGAAAAAGATTTAAGTATAAAAGATAAAAGAGAATTACAAAAATTAGATAGTAATAAAAAAGGGTTAGTAGAGTTTAAAAATGTTTCATTTAGGTATCCAGATGCTGACACAGAAATTTTAACAGATATTAATTTTACTGCAAGACCAGGAGAGACGACAGCCATAATAGGTAGTACAGGTAGTGGAAAGTCTACAATAATAAATTTAATACCAAGATTTTATGATGTAACAGGTGGAGAACTTTGCATAGATGGTGTTAATGTAAAAAATGTTGCTCAAAGAGATTTAAGAGAAGTTATTGGTTTTGTACCTCAAAAAGGAATATTGTTCTATGGTACAATTGAATCTAATATTAAGTATGCAGATGAGAATATGAGTGACGAGAAAATGTATGAGGCAGCAAGAATAGCTCAAGCTACTGAATTTATTGAATCAAAACCAGAGGGATTTAAGGCACCAATTTCACAAGGAGGAACTAATGTATCTGGTGGTCAAAAACAAAGACTTTCAATTGCGAGAGCTATTGCATCAGATCCAGAAATTTATATTTTTGATGATAGCTTTTCAGCTTTAGATTATAAAACTGATTGTAAATTAAGGGAAGAGCTAAGAGAAGTTACAAAAGATAGAACAGTTATAATAGTAGCTCAAAGAATAAACACAGTTTTAAATGCTGACCAAATTATAGTTTTAGATGAAGGAAAAATAGTTGGAAAAGGAACTCATGAAGAATTAATGAAGACATGTGAGACTTATAGACAAATTGCACTTTCACAATTATCTGAAGAAGAACTTACAAATAAAAAACAGGAAGGAAGTGAAAACTAATCATGGAGAAAAATGTTAGAAGAATGCCTAAGATGGGACCAGGTCATGGTCCTGGAGGAAGAGCTGGTGCTGGTGAAAAAGCAAAAGATTTCAAGGGAACATTAAAAAAGCTTAGTAAGATTTATTTGAAAAAATATAAATGGCAATTATTGATTGTTTTCATTTTTGCTGTTGCAAGTACTATATTTGCAATAGTTGGACCTAAAATACTTGGAAAAGCTACTACTGAAATTTTTAATGGTATTGTAAGTAAAATTTCTGGTAATGGTGGAATTAATTTTGGAATAATAGGTAATATATTAATTACACTATTTGGATTATATCTTATAAGTTCATTATTTTCACTAATACAAGGACTTATAATGACAAATGTTTCACAAAAATTAACATATAAAATGAGAGATGATTTATCTAAAAAAATTCATAAATTGCCTATGAACTTTTTTGATAAAAGAAATAAGGGAGAAGTTTTATCTGTTCTTACAAATGATATTGATACATTTGGACAAAGTTTTAACCAAAGTATAACTCAAATAATTACTGCTGTTTGTACAGTAGTTGGTATTTTAATAATGATGTTTTCAATAAATAGTACAATAACTTTTGTTTCATTATTAATATTACCTATTTCAGCAGTATTACTAAAAACAATTGTTGCAAAATCTCAAAAATATTTTAAAGAACAACAAGAAATCTTGGGACATGTAAATGGTCAAGTTGAAGAGGTTTATGGTGGACAACTAATAGTAAAAGCTTTTAACCGTGAAGATGAGGTAATAAAAGAGTTTAAAGAGCAAAATGAAAAATTATACACTACTGGTTGGAAATCTCAATTTATGGGTGGTTTTACGCATCCTGTTATGAATTTTATTAGTAATATAGGATATGTTGCAGTTGCTATTATTGGTGGATATTTTACTCTTAAAGGTAAAATAGAAGTTGGTGATATTCAATCATTTATACAATATAATAAGCAATTTACACAACCACTTGGTCAAATTGCACAGGTTATGACTCAAATACAAACAATGATTGCTTCTGTTGAGAGAGTTTTAGAATTTATGGAAGAACCAGAAGAAAAAGATGTTAAGGAAAATGTTGCTGATGTTTCTAAGTTAAAAGGAAATATTAAATTTGAACATGTTAAATTTGGATATAATCCAGATAAAATTATTATTAATGATTTTAATGCAGAAGTAAAAGATGGTCAAAAAATTGCTATTGTTGGTCCAACTGGTGCTGGAAAAACAACACTTGTTAAATTATTAATGAGATTTTATGACTTGAATTCTGGAAGAATTACAATTGATGGATATGATATTAAAGATTTTAAAAAAGGTGATTTACGTAAGCACTTTGGAATGGTTCTTCAAGATACTTGGTTATTTGGTGGAACTATAAGAGATAATATTAAATATAGTAAGCCAGATGCTACTGAAGATGAAATTATTCAAGCTGCTAAAGCTGCACATGTGCATCATTTTATAAAAACATTACCAAATTCATATGATATGGAACTTAATGAAGAAACTACTAATATATCAGCAGGCCAAAAGCAGTTATTAACAATTGCTCGTGTTATTTTAGCAAATCCAGAAATTTTAATTTTAGATGAGGCTACAAGTTCAATTGATACTAGAACTGAAATTCAAATTCAAGCTGCAATGGATAATTTAATGAAAGGTAGAACAAGTTTTATAATTGCACATAGATTGTCAACTATTAAAAATGCAGATATGATCTTAGTTATTAATAATGGAGATATTGTTGAACAAGGAACTCATGAAGAGTTACTTGCAAAAGATGGATTTTATGCTACATTATATAATTCTCAGTTTGATGAGGAAGAAGAATAGGTTTTTGCCTATTCTTTTAATTTTGATAATAAAAAATATGTAAACTAAATCACACTATTAGGTTACATAAAATTGATGTAATGTACCAAATGTGTTATAATATAAATAACTTTTGCTATTGAAAGGAGATATTTTATGAAATTAAATGGAAAAGCAGGAATATCTATTGAATTAGTAACACAAAAAATAAGAACAGAAAATAATACTAAAAAACGTAAATTATCTGAAAATGTTACTCATAAATCTGGAACATTAAAAGCAAATGATTGGAAAAATATTTCTATGGGATTGGAAATACTAAAAAGGTTAGTTGGTCAAAATCTTCGAATGCAAGATACTAAATTACGATCTGGAACTCAAGATGTAAGTAAAATTAAAAAAGAATTTATGGGATATAGCTCTATTATAAATGATTGTTTAACTAGATTGGATAGAGGTGTAAAAGAAGAGTGGTATTTAAGAGAAGATATAGATTCATTATTAGATTATCCAAAAGTTGCACAAGCAGCAAGAGATGGAGTTATATTAAAAAAGGAAAGAAGAGAAGAAATTATTGATGGAAAAAGGAAAGAAGTAATATATGATACTGCAATGACACCAAATGAAGTAGTAGGTATATTGAGAGAATATAATAGACAGTTAGAAAAAAATCAGCTTGAAAAATTAGATAATTATATAGGACTGGGTTTAGGATTAGCAGGGGCAGTAGGTATGTTATTAGAAAATAATAAATCAGATAATACTAATGAAGGAGGCTCATTAATTACATTAGGCACTATAGCTATTGGTGGAGTAAAATTGATTCAGTCAATGCTAAAAGATGATGAAAAAGAGCAAAGTTGGAATTTGAGAAGTACATTCCTAAGAATGAGAGATGACTTAGTGGAAAATGAGCAGGTAAGTGCAAAAGCTGAAGAAGATTATATTAAAAATATTGAAAATACATTAAATCAAAAAAATAAATTTGATAAAAAAAGTTTAAATAAAGACTTTACATCTAATGTAACTATTGATTTATTAGTAGCTATAATTTCAGGTGCATATATAAATAAAAATATAAAAATAAACGAAAATGGAAAAATAGATGGAAAATCTTTAGCAGAAGCATTAATGTCTTTACAAGCGTCGAAAACAATTGCAAGTAATTTTATAAATTTTGCTAAAGGTATTCAAGATAATAAAAAAGAAGAAATAGAAATTCAAGAGTTAAGTAAAAAAGCTCGAAACATTCTTAATCAGATGGAGAAAAAAGTATATTGTTTAGAGGGAGCAAAAGAATCTTTTAATTCTTTTGAAATAAAAGATTTTAAAGGAAAATTTTATCCTAAAAAGAATTATGAAACAAGAAAAATAACATATGGTACTAGAATAAACATACCAGAGTTTAGTATGAAAAGAGGAGATGTAGTTTTATTATCTGGTGAATCTGGTGCAGGAAAAAGCACTTTTTTAAGATTACTTAAAAGAGGAGATGTAAATAATAGAAATTGTATAAAATTAGATAATGGTCAAACAGTAGATAATTTAGGGGACGAGTATATATCATTTAGACCTAGCATAGAACTGGGAAACGAGACAAATGTGTTGTATCAAATAACTGGTAAAGAAAGTATTTCAGAATTAGATGAAAGTGAGATAGAAAAATTAACTTCAATATTTGGAGAACTGAAATTAGATTTTCCAAATTTATTAGAACAATTAGCATCTAGAAAATTTATGGAATTTTCAACAGGTCAACAAAGAAGAATAGCTTTATCAAAGTTATTTTATAGAATAGGGGATGCTACATCAGTAATAATAGTTGATGAACCAGTTGGTAATGTTGAAGACAAATTGATTAGAGAACAATTAGAACTTATAAAAAGTTATGCTGAAAGAAAGAATGTAATGTTATTATTAACAACACATAGATTAGATTTAGCACAAGATTTAGCAACTAAAAGATATCATATTAATAATAATGGTGTATTAGAGAGAGTTCCAATTGAAAAGAAAAAAGAAGCGGATAATGAGAGATAATAGATTTATTGCAATGAATTCATTGCAATAAATTTTTTTTATAGGTATAATTATGAAAATAAATATGAATGGGAGGATATGAATAATGACAGCTGTTGTTATTGTTTTATTAATATTATTAGTTATATATATAATTTATATTTTTAACAAAATAATAAAAGCAAGTAATTTAAATTTGGAAGCATTTAGTAATGTTGATATAGCTTTGAAAAAAAGATATGACTTAATTCCTAATTTAGAAGAAGTTGTAAAAGGCTATACAGAACATGAAAAAGCTACTCTTGAAAATATAACAGAAATGAGAAGTAAGTTATCAAATAAAATGACTGTTTCAGATAGACAAAAAGAAGAAGATAAATATTCCGCAATAATTAAAGAAGTTATGATTTCTGTTGAAAATTATCCTGATTTAAAAGCAGGAGAGAACTTTTCAAAATTTCAAGAAGCATTAATAAAAATTGAAGAGGAAATTGAATTGGCAAGAAGATATTATAATGGAACAACTAGAAATTATAATTCACTTATCCAAACTTTTCCTAATAATGTGTTAGCTTCTATATTAGGATATAGAAAAAGAGCTTTTTTTGAAGTTGATTTATTAACTAGACAAAATGTTCAAATTAATTTTGAAGATAGAAGACAAAATCCTAGATAGAATAAGGAGACTAACTATTAAAAGTCAAGCCTTTTGTGAAAAAAATAGATAATTGGAA
>CANCZH010000053.1 GCA_947382445.1 uncultured Clostridium sp.
ACATCTGTTAATGAACCATTTAATATTTCTTTGCATATTTCACATTCGTTACATGGTTCTCCATCTTTTGGGTTTAAACAATTTACTGCCCTTGCTAGTACTTTTGCTGCTGATGTTTTTCCTGTTCCTCTTCCGCCATTGAATAAATATGCATGTCCCACTCTTCCCGCTACTAATTGATTTTTTAGTGTCTTTGTAATATGCTCTTGACCTACAAATTCACTATATGTTAAAGGTCTAAATTTTCTATACAATGCTGTATATGCCAATTTCTTTACCCCCAATTTTAAAAAAAATTGGTATAAGATATAGCTTCTCAGTGGAAAGCATGCCTATTCGCATAAATGCACTATTTATCGCTGCTTTCTTCCGAATCTGACGAGGTTCATAGCTTTTTATCGAAACATACTCTCCACTCAAAAGCTATCACTTATACCATTAATGATTATATAATGTATCTATATTTTAATCAAGTGATTTCTTTTAAGTTCTTTTAAAAATTATTTCTTTCAAGTCTGTTATTTCTTTATTTACTGCTCCACCTTTTTCAAATGTATCTACTGGTAGTTCTAATGTTATTGTTCCTTTATATTTTTCATTGTTTTCTAATTCTATTTTTAAATCAATTTCAAATGTAAATTTCAGGTTTTCTTCTTCTATTCCAGCTTTTTCAAGTAATGATTTATCGTATTTTATTTCTATATCTTCATTTGAAACATATTGTCCTATATTTTGATTGCTTATTCTAAATGCTATCATTCCACCGTCTTGGCATATTTCTTGCCTTTCTAGATTGTCTGTTGTGTTTGCATAATATGTTATATTTTTATTTAAATAATTTTCTGTGCTAGCCAAAAATATTTGATTTATTTTATTACTTGTTGGTAATAAAACTGATATATCTCCTATCTTATTTTTTTCTGTTATCATCATTCTGTTTATTTGTATACTTTTTATTTTAGCTTGTGTTTCTATATCTTTGTTTTTTTGTATGTATATGTATATGTCATTATTTTGTGTAAGTTTTAAATCCCATATATTCTCACTTTCTTCTTTGCTTTCTGCATCTAATGTACTTTGAATTACTATTTTACTTATTTCAAATGGCATATTTTGCTCGCCTTCAACGTTGTATCTTATCATTAATAATATGGATATGGCTATTGCTATTAATAAAAATGAAATAAATATATATTTTCTTAATACTCTTTTTTTTGCTTCTTTTTCCATGTTTCCTCCATTATTTATTTTTTCCTGAGCATTTTAAAAAAGTCTTTTAATATTTTCTTGCATTCTTCTTCTAATATTCCATATTCTAATTCTACTGTATGATTAAATTTATAGTCTTTTAATAAGTTTAATACTGAACCGCAAGCTCCTGTTTTTTCGTCCATTGCTCCTATATATACTTTTTTTATTCTTGATTGTATTATTGCTCCTGCACACATTGGGCATGGCTCTAATGTTGTATACATTTCACAGTCTGTAAGTCTCCATGCATCTAGCTTTTTGCTTGCTTTTTTTATTGCTCTTATTTCTGCATGTTCTATTGTATCTTTTTTTATTTCTTTTAAATTATGTGCTCTAGCTATTATTTTACCATCTTTTACTATTACAACTCCTATTGGTACTTCTTCTTTGTCATAGGCTTTTTTAGCTTCTTTTAGAGCTTGTTTCATGTATTTTTCTTTTTCCATTTTTCTTCTTTCATTTTATTAATGTTTTTTTATTTTATCACAAATATTTTTTTTAGGCAAATTATACAATGTATAGAATTTCACTTTGTGGAAAATATTTATTTAAATTTTCTCTAAAAAATGTTTCTCCTTCTTTTCTTATTGGTTCTTTATACCAATACTTTCCTCTACCTCTACCTGTCATAAGTTCTTTGTTATATAGATTTATAGCATTTGGAAATGCCTCTTCATTTATTTTTGTGTGTACATAACTATATGTCATAAATATAATTTCAAAAAATACTTCTTTTTTTACATCTTCTGTTAATTCTTGACTTAGCTTTTGTATTAATTCTGAATATAATTCTTTCCAATTTTCTACAAAGATTACTGGTGCAATTAGTATTCCTATTTTATATCCTGCTTTTTTTAGTTTATTTATTGCTTTTATTCTTCCATCTAGCCTTGATGTTCCAAATTCTACTTTATTAATTATTTCTTCTGGGTTAACACTCATTCTTATTATTATTTTTCCTTGGTGGTCTAGATTAAGTATTGGTTCTACCATGTCAAATTTAGTTGGAAATGTTAATTTTCCCTTTTTAGTATTTTTAAAGTTTTCAATTGTCCATACTAAATTGTTTGTTATTGTATTTTCTAAAATTAAATCACTGTTGCTTCCTATTTCAAATGTTAATTCTTTTTCTGATTTTTCTGCTGTTTTTATTATTTTTTCTAGCATTTGTTCTCTGTTTACAAATAACCTTAAATATGCACATTTGTTATAGTTGCACACTAAGTAGCAATACATGCATGCTGCTGTACAGCCTGAAGATGTGTATGGTACTAGGTAGTCTGAAACTTTATGGTTTTCTACATATTTATGTGTTTTTCTTGTTCCTATTATTAAGTTTGTTTTCATATTTGCAAATTCTTTATTTGATTTTTTTCTCATTTCTTCAATATTATTATGATTTTCTATTATAATTTTGGGAATTTCTTTGTATTTTTCCATTAGTTCTTTTCCTAATGGAAATTCTTCAATTTGTTTTTCATAATAAATTATTTTTGGATTAAACATTTTACACCTCTTTTAGTGTTAGTTTATCCTTAATTTTATTTAATACTCATAATTTAAAAAGCATTTCTAAAAAGAAATGCTTTTTAAACTTTAATCTATTCTCCATAATTGAAATTTTCCTGTTATTTCGTCTATTTCTTTTGTATTACCATACAAAATTGCTCCTAGATATTCTAATTTGTCGTTTTCTTTATTGTTAATTGATTCTACTAATTCATCGTCTGTTCTGGTTTCCAACATGTCTTTGGGATAATCTGCAACTAGTATATTAGGATTGTTTTTCGCTATTTCTATTGTTGTTTTTAGCTTTCCTTGTTTTACTTTTGTTATTATAAATGGAAACTTACTTATTCCTAAATGATTTATTCCAGTTTTATCTGTTATTGTTTGTTTTCCCATTATTTCTGTGTCTGAATATTTTCCTATTGATATCGCTAAATGTCCTATTACATTAAGTGCAATTGCTGGTTCTACATTACTTGCAATTATTCCAACTATTTTTTTATCTTCATAATTCATATTTTTTCTCCTTTATTTAATATATTTTAAACAAAGGAGTTTAATCATTTTCGAGTATTTCTATTTTTGCCCATAATTCTCCACCATGCATTTTTCTTGGATATTTAAGCATATCTTTCCTCCATTTTTTATATTGCTTTTTATTATACTTTATTTTGAATTAATTTTCAATGTTTATGTTTTTATTTATGTAAACTCTTATATTTTACCTTTCCTTTAAAATATCTGCATTTTTTATTACGTAATATTTCAAGTAATTTATCTATAATATATATGTATTTTTTGTATCATTTATCTTAATTTCATATATCTATTTCTCCTAGTTTTTCTTTTATTACTGTTTTGTGACTATCTTTTATATTAACATTTCTTTATCTATATATTGCTTTACTAAGTTGTCAATCATTTGTAATTTTTCTTTATATAAATTTGTAGTATTCGGAAATGCTTCCCATTTATTTTGGTGTGTACTTAACTATATGTCATAAATATAACTTGAAAAATACTTTTTTTACTTCTTTAGTTAATTCTTGACATAGATTTTCTATTTAATTCTTTCCTATTTTCTTCAAAAAATGCTTGTACAATTAGTATTCCTATTTTGTATCTTACTTTTTAGTATTTTTAAAGTCCTCAATTGTCCATACTAAATTATTATATTATATTTTAGATTATTTTTTAATATTTGTATACTTATTTATGTAAACGTGTTATAATTTAATAACCTAATATATGTATACTTTCTTTATTCAGCTTTAGTTGTTGACATCTAACTTCTAAGGTGTGTTACTTTTTAATTTAGATTAAAATATTTTGGGGAGGTATTGCCATGGATAAACGGAAAAATGAAACTTTAAGTTCCGCTGTTAAGGATTTTTTTGTGTTCTTATTTGTTTTTATTTGTATATTTTTAATTTTAAAATGGTTTATTAATGAAGGAGTTACTATTCACTATAACTCCATATCTAGATTGGTAGAACAGAATCCTTCTACTTCCTATTGGAAGTTTTACTTAAATAGCTACTTTTCTTCATTTATAACTTTTAATTAAGTTTTTATTAATATGCAAATACTGTGGCTAAAAGGGAGTGTCCTAAATAGGACACTCTCATATTGTTTGTGGTGTAATTTTATTACAGAATATTAACTTTTTATTCTTTTTCCAAATTATTAATTTATTATAAATAATTTATCTTAAAATTGTGATAACTCAATTTTAATTCTACATAAATGATAATATTGAAATTTACTTATTTTTATAGTATAGTCTTAAATAGATTACTCGAATAAGATTTTTAAATTATATAATATGTGAGGAGGATAAAATATTATGGATAAAATTATACCTAACAAATTAAGAATAGGCGATGAAATAAGAATAATTGCTCCATCAAGGAGTATGAATATTTTGGGCGAAGAAGTAATTGAAATAGCGAAAAATAGATTAGAACAAATTGGTTTTAAAGTTACATTTGGAAAGAATGTTATGAATTCAATTAATGATGATTTTGGATGTGCAAGTATATTAGATAGAGTAGAAGATTTACATTCAGCATTTAGGGACAAAAATGTTAAAGCAATTTTAACAGTAATAGGGGGCTATAATATAAATCAATTATTAGATTATATTGATTTTGATTTAATAAAAGAAAATCCTAAAATTATATGTGGATTTTCAGATATAACAGCACTTAGTAATGCAATTTATGCCAAGACAGGATTAGTTACTTATTATGGACCACATTTTTCTAGTTTTGGAATGAAATATGGATTTGATTACACAATGAGTTATTTTAAAAATATGTTAATGGACAATAAAGATATTATTGTAGAAAGTTCAGATGAATGGAGCGATGACCCTTGGTATATAGAACAAGAAAATAGAAAATTCATAAAAAATGATGGTATGAAAATACTTAACACTGGAAAAGCAGAAGGAAAAATAGTAGGCGGAAATTTATGTACTTTAAATCTATTACAAGGAACAGAATATATGCCAGATATGAATAATAGTATTCTTTTTTTAGAAGATGATGATCTTGTAGGAAACGAATTTATAAGAGAATTTGATAGAGATTTACAATCTTTACTTCATCATTTAAAAGGTAAAAATATAAGAGGTCTTGTAATTGGAAGAGCAGAAAATGGGGCTAATATGAACGAAAAGAAATGGAAGGAAATTATTGAAACAAAGAAAGAACTTATGAATATACCTGTTATTATAAATGCAGATTTCGGTCATACAACTCCGATTTTTACTTTTCCAATTGGAGGAAGTGCAATAATAGATGCTACTGAAACAGTTAAAATTAAAATAAATGGTTAAAAAACAACTTATAAACTTTATAAGTTCATAAGTTGTTATATTCTGGTGCACTTAGAGGGAATCGAACCCCCGGCCTCTCCCTTAGGAGGGGAGCGCTCTATCCTACTGAGCTATAAATGCATATTGGCAAGTAATTTACTTGCCTATTTTTATGCGTTTAATCTTTTTACTAATTCATCTACATCTATTCCATGTACTGCACATGCTTCTTCTAGTGTTTCTTCATGTGCTGCCATACATCCTAAACAGTGCATTCCTGCTTCTAATAATATCTCTGCTTTTTCTGGTTTTTCCTCTAATAAGCTACCAATTTTTGTTGTTTTTTCTATCATTTGAAGTTCCTCCTTTTTTATAAATCTTAATTATTTTAGCATATTTTTTCAAAAAAGTATAGACAAATTCCATTTTTTGTTGTATTATTTGCCTAATCTTTTAGGAGGTATTACATCTTGGAATTTTTAATCATTTTATTTTTTATCACTTTTTTATTTCATTTATTTGTTATTTTATCTTTTATTTATTCTTTATTTGAAATATTATTTATTCAAACTAAACAAGGGCTTAAATTAAAAATCAAAAAAAATTATTAATTATGAAAAAATTTATTTTTAAAATATTCTTTATTATTTATTTTAGTATTGTATTTTCACTTATTTTTCTTATTATTTTAGCTCCATTATTTGACTCAAACAATGTTATTATATTCTTTGCTGTTCACCCATTTAATATTTGTGAAAAGTTTCCATTAGTTTGGAATACTCTGAAAAAACTTTATATTTTGTTTTGCCTTATTTCTTGTTTTATATTATCTAATTCTTTAATCTCTATTTTAATATTGTTTATAGCTAAGTTTAAAACTGTTTCGAAAAATACTGTTTTAACAGAAATAAAAAATAATGATTTTTCTTTATATATTGGGAAAAATTCTAATAATTCTTCTGTATTTATTCCTTTAAAAGGATTATATCAAAATCTGCTTGTAACTGGTTCTATTGGATCTGGTAAGACTTCTTCATTGTTATATCCTTTGACTGAACAATTACTAGGTATGAATTTTTCTGAAAAATATAAATCTGCTTTTTTAATATTAGATGTTAAGGGTAATTATCATAAGTTTGTCAAAAAGGTTTGTACTGATTATTGTCATCTCAGTGATTTATTAATTATTGGGCTACAAAATTCTGTTACTTATAACCCGTTAGACAAGCCTAATTTAAAGCCCCATGTTTTAGCTAATCGATTAAAAAATATATTAATGCTTTTCAGCCCCCAGCAAACTGAAAGCTATTGGATTGATAAAGCTGAACAAATTTTAACTGAAGCTATAAAACTTTGTAGAATTTATAATGATGGATATGTTACTTTTGTTGAATTACATAAGTTAATTCTTTCTAAAGATTACTATAAAGAAAAAATTGATTCATTAAAATCTTTATTTCTCGAAAAATCTCTAAGCCAAGAACAAATCTCTTCTCTTATTTCTTGTATGAATTTTTTCGAAGATGAATTCTTTACCTTAGATGAACGCACTCAATCAATACTAAAATCAGAGATATCTAGAATCACTAATGTTTTTGTATCTGATGATGATACTAGACGAATTTTCTGTCCTGATAAAAATAATATATCTTTTCCAGGGTTTGAATATATTCTAAAAAATCATAAAATAGTTGTTCTTGATATGAATATTTCTGAGTATAGTAGTCTCGCTAAAATAATCGCCGCATATTTAAAAATTGACTTCCAATCAGAAATTTTAATGCAACTCTCAAAAGATGATTTTATTTACCCATCTTGCTTTATTTGTGATGAATATCATGAGTATGTTACTCAAAATGATGCTGCATTTTTTGCTCAATCTCGTGAAGCTAAAAGTATCAATATTGTTGCTACTCAGAGCTATTCTTCTTTGCTTTCTTCTATTCATGATACTACTTCTACTAAAGTTTTAATTCAAAATTTAATTAATAAATTCTGGTTTAGAACTGATGATTCCTTTACTATTGATGAAATTATAAAACAAACAGGTAAAGAAGAAAAAGAAGTTTTCTCTAAATCAATTTCTGAAAATGCACGAACTACTAATTATAATTTCTTATTTAATAGTTTAACTTCTAAAGATTCTAATATTTCTGAAAGTTTTAATACTTCTATTCAAAAAGATTTTATTTTTGATTCCAACTTTTTTTCAAGAGAATTAAATACTTTTAGTTGTTTAGCTTTTATCTCTAATGGTAATTCTATCTTACCTCTTGAAAAATTAAGTTTAACTCCATATTTTTTTAAAGAAAGGTCGTGATTATTTGAAAAAATTTAAAATTTTATTTTTTATTTTATTATTTTTAATTTTTTTATTTACTTTTAGTAATTATTCTTTTGCTGCTTATCCTAAACTTATTACTACATTGAATTCTGCTTTTGAGAAGATAGAATCATGGATTATAAAAATCTCTACTCCTGCTGCTGCAATTGCTGTTGGCTCTGGTGTTTTAATGAAAAAGTTTAGTTTTGGCGATGAAGAAAGAATTAGAACTGGAAAAAGATTAATTAATGGATCTTTATTTTCTTATGCTTTTATTCTATGTATAGATTTAATTCTGTCTACAATTAATACTTTGCTTAGTTAGGAGGTTTTATGCAATACGAAAATATTCCAGAAATTTTAAATAATGCAATTTCTTCTTTAATTAATAATTTATTAGTATCTGTTGATAACAATGTTTTTTCAGTTTTAGATGAATTGGTTTTTGTTGATACTTCTATTCTTAATGATAAATATTTTGTCAATTTTTTTAGCAAATCTTTTAGTATGGTTACTTTTGCAAAAGCTTTATTATTTGGTATTCTTATTTATTATGCAGTAAGTTATCTTTTTTCCTTTCTTACTTGTAATAATTTTCAGAAACCAGCTCATTTTTTAGTAAAATTTTTCTTTTCAGCAATACTTATCCACTTTTCTTCTTCAATTTGTGGATATATTATATATTTTTTTGAGTTGCTTACTAATATTTTTAGAGATGTTGGTATTTCTATATTTTCTTTTCATCTTTCGTTTTCGTTTATATATGAAAAATTCTCTCTGTTGTTTTTCTCTGATTTAAATTCTAGTTTTCAACTTTTTAGTTTTGATGGCATAGTTAAATCCTTAATTTCATTGAGTTTTGTAAATTTATTATTCACATATTCTGTGCGTTTTGTTTTTATAAAAATACTTTTAGTTTCTTCTCCTTTTGCCTTTTTGTCAATATCTTTAGATCAGTCCAAATGGATATTTAAAATTTGGATAAAAAATTTTATAGGACAATTATGTGTTCAATTATTTATATGTGTAATTCTTTTAATAATTTTCTCATTTAATGTTTCATTTAGTTCAACAGTTACAAAATTGTTATACTTAGGTTCTATAATATGCTTAATTAAAGCTAGTTCTTTTGTAAAAGATTTTACCTCTGGTTTTACTTCTGATATAACTACAAGTATTAATAATATAAAAAGTAATTTATTATAAAGGAGTGATTTTTATTAATTTTATTTTCCCTAAAAATTATAATTTTTCTTTTAAATTATTTGGTATTTTTTCATATTCAGCTATTTTTATTAATATTGTATATGGTTTCTTATTATATTTAATAGTTTCTTTATTGTTTAATACTTTTATTATTAAATTTTATATTTTTATTACATGTTTTATCCCTGTTTTTTTATTTTCAGTTTTAACTCATTCTAATGAAAATATTTTAATTGTTCTTACATATATTATTAAATTTTTAATTCGACCTAAAATATATTTTTATGACAAAAGGTTTTAAGTTATTGTAAATATCCCTTTTTGATGATATAATTTTTTAAGCTAAATTTTGAATAATTACATTTTAAAATTTTAGACTTAGGAACTTTATTTAGGGGTGTTTTTATGAAGTTAGAACAAAATGATAAATCAATGTTATTTTCAAATACGGAAATACCTGATGTTTTTTTTACTGAATATTTGTCTGCTGCTAATGGAGACTTTATTAAAGTATATCTTTATATTCTTTTTTTATCTAAATATGATAAAGATATTAAGATTAATGATTTATCTAAAAAACTAGCTTTACCACTTAAAACTATTCAAGATGCTTTTAAGTATTGGGAAGACATGGGTGTTTTAATAAAGAAGCATACTGGATATGTTTTAGTTAATATTCAAGAACTTGAATTACTTAAACTTTACTCACCCAAATTAACTTCTTCCCCTGAAGATATAAAGAAAAATGCTAAAAATCAATATAGAGCTAAAGCTATTGAAAATATAAATAATCAATTCTTCCAAGGAATAATGTCACCATCTTGGTATAGTGATATTGATATGTGGTTTAAAAAATATAATTTTGATGAACAAGTTATGCTTGCTTTGTTTAATTATTGTTTTGATCATTCAGCTCTTCATAGGAATTATATTCAAGTTGTTGCAGACAGTTGGTACAAAAATAATATAAAGTCTTTTTCTGATTTAGATAAATATTACGAAAAACAAGAAAAGATATCTTCTGTTAAAAAATCAATTATTAAGAAACTTGGTTTAAATAGAAACTTAACTGTTTATGAAGATGCTTATGTTGAAAAATGGACAATTGATTATGGATATTCTTTAGAAATTATCGAAATTGCTTTGAGAAAGACAAAAGCAAATATTAGCTTTGAATATTTGGATAAAATAATTTCTGATTGGCATGATAGAAATTTAAAAACTATCACAGAAATTCAAGACTATTTAAAGCAATCTAAACAAAAACAAGAAAGTATTAAAGATTTGAAAAATAAAACTAATTACAATAATTCAAATCAACGTAATTATGATAATTTTGATAATCTTTATGCTAATAATTAAATTATATATGAGGTGTATTTTTGGATAATACTATTTTAAAAAAATTATTAAATGAATATGACTCTAAAAGAATGCGTAAGCTTTCTGATTTAGATGAAAGAAAGAAAAAACTAATGGAAACTTCTCCTGAGTATAACATGCTTGAAAAAGATTTGCATTCTATTTCTCTTGATTCTTTAAAATCTATGCTTATTCTTTCTCCAGAAGAAAAAGAAACTAAGTTGAGAGATTTACAATTAAAAACTGATAGAGTCTCAAAAGAAAAAGATAACCTTTTGGAAAAATTAAATCTTCCAAAAGATTATCTTTCACCAAATTTCGATTGTGAAATTTGTAATGATACTGGATATGTAAATAGTAGTCTTTGTTCTTGTATTAAGCAAAAATTATATGATATTGAATATAATAAGTCTAATATTGGTAATATGGAACGTGAGAATTTTAATACTTTTAGTTTTGATTTATATTCAGATGAATCTAATCCATCAGTATATCATTCTCAATTTTCTCCTAAAGAAAATATTAGAAAAATCGTTGATATTTCAAGAAATTTTATTAAAAATTTTAATTCTGCAAATGAAAAAAATTTAATGTTTCTTGGTCCAACTGGTTTAGGAAAAACTTTCTTATCAAATTGTATTGCTAAAGAAATTTTAGATTCTGGTAGAACAGTTTTATATCAAACTGCTCCCGTTATGCTTGATGCTATTATAAAATCTAAATTTGAAAAGGAAACTTCTTCAATTATGGAGCATATTTTGAATGTTGATTTACTTATTATTGATGATTTAGGAACAGAAACTATGAATAGTA
>CANCZH010000054.1 GCA_947382445.1 uncultured Clostridium sp.
TATTTTATTTGTTCTAAAAGAAATAATTATAGTGGATTATGTGATTGTAAGCAAATATCAGCTAATCTAATTGAAGAAGCAGTGCAACAAACAATAAAAACAGAGATGGAAAAAATAAGTTTATCCGAAAAAGAGATTAAGCAAATTTACAAAGAAGCGGAAATTCAAGCACAAACAAAAAGTAATTTACTAAGTACAAAATTACAAGAACTAAAAAACACACTTACAAGTATAGAAAATGCCATTGAAGAAATTTATCAAGATAAAATAAATAAAGTAATACAGGTGGAAGACTTTAAAACAATTTACGAAAAAAAACAAAACGAAAGAAATAAAATTTTTAAAGAGATGAAAAAGCTAGAAAAAGAATTAGAAGAAAGTGAGCAGAAATTTCCTAAGATAAATTTTAAAGAAATAAAACAAATAGCAAATGAGTTCTTAAAAATGGAAAAGCCTAATAAAATGATATTAGAAAAGTTAATTGAAAGAATAGAATTTGATAAAGAAAAAAATATAAAAATAAAACTAACTTTTCAAAATGATACTAAAGATGGTATGAAATAAGTACATATTAATAAATCATAAGAAGCGGTTAATCAATCGCTAAAAATTATACATTAAGAAGTTAGGAAATCATACTGTAAACCATAAAAGTATGCCAGAAATTTCTGATGAACAAGTAAAAAAAGAAGTAATGGATTTACACACAGCTATATATGAAAAATTCGGATATGAAATGAAATATATAAGACCGCCAAAAGGAGAATATAGTGAAAGAACATTAGACCTTTGTAACAAACTTAACTATCAAACAATAATGTGGTCATTTGCATATGATGATTGGGAAGAATCAAAACAAGGAAGAGAAGAATATGGAAAAACAAAAATACTAAATAACTTACATCCAGGAGAAGTAATGTTACTTCATGGAACATCAAAGGACAATATGAATATATTAGATGAGTGTATAAAAAAAGCTAAAGAAGAAGGATATGAATTTAAGAAATTAGAAGAATTTAAAAATTAAAACAAGGCACAGGAAGAATCCTATGCCTTTAATACATAATTAAAAAATAAAAGCATATATATTATCAAAGAGAAGAGGTATAAAATATGAATTTAAACAAAGTTAACGAAATTTTAGATTTACCTAAAGAAATAGGTACAGACATTCCGAAAATAACAATGATAGGGTTCAATGAATTACTAATTGAAAATTACAAAGGAATATTAGAATATGAAGAATTTTTTGTTAGAATATGTACACATATTGGGAACATCAACATAAATGGGTTTGAATTAAAATTAAACCAAATTACAGATGAAGATGTAAAAATAACAGGGAGAATTGAAAATATAGACTTCGAATGTAGGTGATTTAATGTTTTTTAAAAGAGGAATAGACTTTTTTCTAGGATATATACAAATAGAAATAGAGGGATTTTTTATAGAAAGGTTCCTAAATATTTGTGCAAAAGAACAAATAAAACTATGGAAAACTAAAAAAATAAATAAAAGCAAAATATATACTAATATATCAATAGAAGATTTCAAGAGAATTAAACAAATAGTAAAAAAGACGAAGTGTAGAATAAAAATAAAAAAGAAGAAAGGCATACCATTTATAATAAGAAAATATAAAAATAGAAAAATATTTGTATTTCTATTTTTTGTTTTAATATTTTCCATATTTGCACTTTCAAATTTTATTTGGAATATTGAAATAGAAGGAAATCAAACAATTCAAACAGAAGAAATAATGGCTGAACTAAATGAACAAGGATTGTATCAAGGAATATTAAAAAATAAAATACAAGCAAATAAAATAATAGACAATATAAGATTAAAAAATGAAAAAATTGCATGGATAGGAATAAAAATAGATGGAACAAATGCGAAAGTAACAATAGTAGAAGCAACAGAAAAACCACAAATAGTTGATGAAAATGAATACTGTAATATAATAGCAGATAAAGAAGGAATAATATCAAAAGTAAATGTAACAAGTGGAACAGCACAAGTAAAAGAGGGAGACATAGTAGAAAAAGGAGATAAATTAATTGTAGGTTGGATGGAAGGCAAATATACAGGAGTAAGATATATGCATGCAAGTGGAGATATTGAAGCAAAAATATGGTATACAGCCGAAAGTACACAAAGTTATATTCAACAGGAAAGTGTAAAAAGTGGAAACTACGAAAATAAATATTCAATTAATTTTAATAAAAAAACAATAAATTTTTATAAAACTATTTCAAAATTCGAAAAATATGATACAATAAAAACCGAGAAAAAAATAAAATTATTTAACAATTTTTATTTACCAATAGAATTCAAAAAAACAACCAATTATGAATACAAAACAATACAAAAGGAATACACGAAAGAATCATTAGAAGAAAAGATTCTATCAGAGCTAGAAAAACAACTTGAAGAAGAAATAAAAGACAAAGAAATAGCAAACAAGGATGTAATAATTGAAGAGCAAAACGAAAAGTTAAAAGTTAGACTCGTTTATGAAGTGATTGAAAAAATAGGTGTAGAGGAAAAATTGGTTTCATGAAAGGAGAAATAAATTGGGAGAAAGAAGTTTAAGAGTAGTAGATTCAAACAAAACCTTTTTTGGAAAACTAAGTAACACTTTATCAAAAATTATAATTCCAACAAAAATTGGAATAAATAGTTTAGTAATTAATTTAAAAAGGAATAATTTACTAAAAGCATATGAAGTAACTATGAATTTTAGAGATAATATTGATGAAGACAAAAAAAATAAGTTAACAGAAAAATATCAAGAGAGTTATTCATTATATTTAGAAGCAATAGACAAATATATAATGGATAGTATATATAAAAAAGTAAAAAATAATACAGCAACAGAATTTGAAAAAGAAGCAATGGGAGATTATTATAGAATTACAACACTAAAAGAAAGTGAATATATTGAATATAAATATAGAAAACAGAAATATTTAATAGAACTAGATTATGAATCTTTAAAAATGAATGCAAAAGACAAAATATTAAGAAAATATCAAGAATTTTATATTTATCAAATGGATAATTTTTATAAAGGAATACTAAAAAATTATTCTGTTAAACTTGCAGAAACATCAAGAAAAAACTTTGATGAAAAAGCAGATGTATATGACAAAATATTTAATACACTAGAAGAATATATTTCAAAAATATTAACATTAAAATTAGAAAACGATGAATCTGGAATATTAGAAAAAATTGGACCAGATTATCAAAGATTAGACCAATTTGAAATTGGAAAACTAGATACAAAAGATTATATTGAAAAAAATATGCTATTATTAGGAATAAGTAGACAAATATTTACACACAGTTTACCACTTGCTGCTGCTGAACAATGTTATAATAAATTATTAAATGACATTAGAAAAATGATAATAAAAGAAAAAGACGAAAAAACAAAATTAGAATGTTATAACTTATTATTAGATATACTCGAAGTATACAATATAAAACTACTATCAACTAAAGTATATTGGGAAAAAACAGAAGAAAGAGAAAAATACAAAAAATTCTTTGAAAAATACCAAAAAGCAGAAACAACAAAACAAAAAGAAATACTATTCTTAAAAAGAGAAATAGAAAATTTATCAGGAAATGAAGAAGAAAAAGAAATAATAGAATTTTATAAGAACAGATTAATTACATATGGAGCTATTAAAAAAATAAAAGGGATAAAAGTTATAAACTCAAAAGTTCAATATACAAAAAGAAATAGAAAGGTCGTTTAATGAAAAAACTAACTCAAATAGAATTTGAAGATATAGAAGAAAATGAAATTTATGTACAAATAATCGAAAAAATAGTGCAAGAATGTTTTAAAGAAGAGAATCTATTAAATAAAAAATTATATATGAGTGTAATTTTAACAACACCAAACAATATTCAAGAACTAAATAATACATACAGAAAAATAGACAAGCCAACAGATGTATTATCTTTTCCAATGTTTGAGAAAAATGAAATAGAAAATATAGAACCAATAACTGAAGAACCATTAGGAGATATAGTAATATCAATAGAACAAGTAGAAAAACAAGCAAAAGAATATGGTCATTCTTTTGAAAGAGAATTATCATATATGGTAGTTCATGGATTCTATCACTTAATGGGATATGATCATATAGAAACAAGTGATAGAGAGATAATGAGAGAAAAAGAAGAAAACATTTTAACTAAACTACAAATAACAAGAGATGAAAGCTAAAATACAAGGAGGAGAAAAGATGGGAAACCATTCTAAAAAAACAAAGAAAAAGCAAAAAGGTCCAGTTGGATTATTAATAATTTGTTTAATAATTATATCTATACTTGGTATATACTTTGGGGTGAAACATACGCAAACGCCAGAAAAAACATTAGAAACATCTAGTGAAATAGGAAATGAGAGAAATATTCAAGAACAAGGAAAACAAATACAAATTTTTTCAGGAAACGATAGACCAGTTGCATGTATGATAGATAATCATAGTGATGCATGGCCACAATATTCAATAAATGATGCATACATAGTATATGAAATAATAGTTGAAGGTGGAGAAACACGTCTAATGGCACTATTCAAAGGAAAAGAGCCAGAAAAGGTTGGACCAATGAGAAGTTCAAGACATTATTTTTTAGATTATGCATTAGAAAATGATGCAATATATGCACACATAGGTTGGAGTCCACAAGCACAATCAGACATAAGTACACTTGGTATAAATAATATAAATGGACTAGAATATGATACAGGAAAAGAATGGAAACAAGGAGATGTATTTTGGAGACTATCAACAAGAAAAGCTCCTCACAATAGTATATTAAACATAAAAACAATAAAAGAAACAGCAACTAAAAAAGGATATAGTTTAACATCAAATAAAAAAAGCGTATTAAAATATGTTGCAGATGAATTTACATTAGAAGATAAAATAGACAAAATGTCTGCTACAAATATAACAATACCATTTTCTACTATACAAAAAGTAAATTTTAAATATGATAGCCAAACAAAAAGATATACAAGATATGCAAGAACAAAGCTACAAACTGATGCTACAACATCAACTAATATAACAACCAAAAATATAATAATAACATTTGCAGAAAATTACACATTACAAGATGTTGAAGATAAAGATAGACAAGGACTTAAAAATATAGGCACTAAAAATGGATATTACATAACAAATGGACAAGCTATTCCTATAACATGCACAAAAGAAGCAAGAAATAGCCAAACAATATATAAAGATAAAGATGGAAATGAGATTAATGTAAATGATGGAAATACATTTATAGAAATATGTCCAATAAATGCAGATGTTACAATTGAATAAAATACTAGAAAAAAAGACATTCTTTTTGATATGAACCCAAATTGTTAGACAAAAAAGTTTAACAATTTGGGTTCAGTACATTTTTAGAATGTCTTTAAATTTTTATAGATTGAAAAAATAGATTAAATTTGCTAAAATAAACATATTAAAAGGAGATAATATGGAAGAATTTAAATCAGGATTTGTATCAATAATAGGAAGAACAAATGTTGGAAAATCAACATTATTAAATAACCTAATAAAAGAGGATGTAGTAATAACTGCGAATAAACCACAAACAACAAGACTTGCAATAAGAGCAATCTCAAATAGGGAGAATTCACAAATAATATTTATAGACACACCAGGAATACACAAACCAAAAAGTAAATTAAGTGAAACAATGATAAACACAGCATTTCAAAGCTTAAAAAATGTAGATGTAATCCTATTCATGATAGAAGCAACAAGCAAAGAAGTAGGAAAAGGAGATACATACATACTAGAAAAACTAAAAGAAATAAATAAAAAAGTAATTTTAATAATAAACAAAATAGACCTAGTAGAAAAAGAGAAACTACTAAATTTAATAAATTTATATAAAGAAACATACAATTTTTCTAGTATAATACCAATACAAGCAGATAAAGAAAAATATGCAGAAACAGTATTAACAGAAATAGAAAAACTACTAAAACCAGGACCAATGTTTTACGACCCAGAAGAATATACAGACCAAACATTAAGACAGATAGCAGAAGAAAAAATAAGAGAAAAAGCATTACGATTATTAAATGATGAAGTACCACATGGAATATATGTAGAAATAACAAAATTTAAAGATAGAAAAACAACTAAAAAAGAAGATATATATGACATTGATGCAACAATTTATTGTAAAAGAGAATCACACAAGGGAATAATAATTGGAAAAGATGGTCAAATGCTAAAAAAAATTGGACAATATGCACGTCATGATTTAGAAAAAATTTGCGGAATGAAAGTAAACTTAAAACTATGGGTAAAAGTAGATACAAAATGGGATGAAAATACACAAATTTTAAAGAAATTTAAGTATACAAATTAAGTCAAAAGTTCATAATAATAAATATAGGAGTGATTATTATGGACAAAAAAGAAAAATGGGAAAAATTCAAAAAAACAGGAAAACTAGAAGATTATATAGATTATAAGAAAGATGATTAAACTATAATCTAAAAAGGAATGATGAAAGTGAAAAGTATAAAAACAGCAGGAATAGTAATAGCAGAAAATAGCTTAGGAGATTCAGATAAAATTTTAACAATATTAACACCAAATATAGGAAAAATAACATGTGTAGCAAAAGGAGCTAAAAGACCCAAAAGCTTACTTATGGCAGGGTCTCAGTTATTATGCTTTGGAGAATATGTATTATATAAGAGAAACGACATTTATAATATACAAAGCTGTGACCCAATTGAAATCTTTTATAAAATAAGAACAGATTTAGAAAAATTAAACTATGTATCAACAATAGTGAAGATTGTAAGTGATGTAACAACAGAAAATCAAAACAATTATAATATTCTAAAATTATTTTTAAATACTTTATACATAATATCAGAGAGTGATAAAAACTTAGATTTAATAATATCAACATTCAAAATAAGATTATTAAAAATATTAGGGTATACCCCAAATGTAAATGAATGTGCAGAATGCAAAACAAAAGAAAATTTAACAAAATTCAGTATAAAAGATAATGGATTTAAATGTGAGAATTGTGGAAGACAAGACAAAAGTGCAATACAATTATCAGAAGGAAGTAGATATGCACTAATATATACAATAAAATCAGATGCTAAAAAGATATTTTCCTTTTCAATAAGTGATAATGCTTTAAAAGAATTTGAATTAATATCTCGTATTTATTTTAATGAAAAAATGGAAAAAGAATATAAAGTAGAAAAGATATAAAATTAAAAAATTTGACAAGTTAAAATAATATAACTATAATAAAAACACATAAAACTAAAGAAGGAGTTGATTATAATGAACATAAAAATTACAGGAAAAGAATTAAAAGCAACAGAGGCAATCAAAGATTACCTTGAGAAAAAAATATCAAGATTAGAAAAATATTTTGATACAGAAGATTTAGATGTACAAGTTATGATAAGAGTAGAAAGAGAATTACAAATAGCAGAAATAAGTGCATCATACAAAGGAGAAAGTTTTAGAGCTGTTACAGAAAATAAAGATTTATATGCTTCAATAGATGAGGATATAGATATTTTAGAAAGACAAATAAGAAAATCAAAAACAAAAAAAGAAAGAATGAACAAAGACGAATCTTTAAGAATTAAAGAAGTAGTTCAAGAAACAGCACATGAAGTAGAAGGTGAAGTAATAAAAACTACATATTATGGAATAAAACCAATGGCAATCGAAGATGCAAAACTTGCATTAGAAGAAAGATCTACATCAACATTTTTAGCATTCATAAATGTTGATACAAACAAAGTAAACGTAATTTACAGATTAAAAGACGGAAAAAACTTTGGAGTTTCAGAACCAGAAGCATAAAAATGTCGAAAAATAAAATAAAAAGTAAATAATTGTTGATAAAAAATAAGCTAGTCTGATATAATCAGGTTAACTTATTTTTTTATATAAATATACTTAAAAACTAAAACAAGCATATAATTAAAAATAAGCAAGAAGATGAATAACTAGAATTATTCGTTAGGAGGTAAAAATGGAAGAAATCAAATGCGACGGAAATTGCAACTGTAACTGCGAGGGAACATATAAGGAGATTTTAGAAAAATACGAAAAAGATAAAAGTAATCTAATTAAAATCTTAAATGATGTTCAGGAAAAATCAGGATACATACCAATGAAAGCACAAAAGGAAATTTCAGAATATTTAGGACTACCTATGGCAGAAATTTATGGAGTAATAACATTTTACTCAAGATTTACACTAAAACCAAAAGGAAAATATCATATAGCAGTATGTCTCGGAACAGCCTGCTATGTAAAAGGTTCACAAAAAATATTAGACAGACTAAAAGAAAGATTAAAAATTTCAGAAGGAGAAACAACAAAAGACGGAAAATTTTCAATTGAAGCAACAAGATGTGTAGGAGCATGTGGATTAGCACCAGTATTTACTATAAATAACGAAGTTCACGGAAAAGCAACAGTAAAAATGCTAGATGAATTATTAGATAAAATAGAGCAAGGAGGAGATAATTAATGAAAACCCTTGAAGAAATAGAACAAATAAGAAAAAGCAAAAGAGAAGAATTAGACTTACGTGTAAACACAAAATCAGACACAAGAGAAAAACATATTCTAGTATGTCATGGAACTGGATGCACATCTTCAAAATCACCAAAAATATTAGAAAAATTTAGAGAAATAATAGATGAGAAAAAAATAGAAAATGTAAGAGTAATACAAACAGGATGCTTTGGACTATGTGCTAAAGGACCTATTGTAATAATAAGACCAGAAGATACATTTTATGCTATGGTAAAACCAGAAGATTGTGAAGAAATAATAGAAAAACACATATTAAATGGAGAAGTAGTTGAAAGATTACTATGCAAAGACATTGATGGAAAAAAAGTTCAAAAATTAGATGAACTAAGTTTTTATAAAAAACAAAAAAGAATAGCACTTAAAAATTGTGGTGTAATAAATCCAGAAGATATTGACGAATATATTGCTTTTGATGGATATAAAGCTTTAGAAAAAGTATTAACTGAAATGACTCCAGATGATGTTATAAATGTAATAAAAGATTCAGGACTAAGAGGACGTGGTGGAGCTGGATTCCCAACAGGAAAGAAATGGGAACTAACTAAGCTATCAGAAGCAGATCAAAAATATGTAGTTTGTAATGCCGATGAGGGAGACCCAGGGGCATTCATGGATAGAAGTATTTTAGAGGGAGATCCACATTCAGTAATAGAAGCAATGGCAATTGCAGCATATAGTATAGGTGCAAATCAAGGATATATATATGTAAGAGCAGAATATCCAATAGCAGTACATAGATTCCAAATAGCAATAGACCAAGCAAGAGAATATGGAATACTTGGAAAAAATATATTTGGAACAAACTTTGATTTTGATGTAGATATACGTTTAGGTGCTGGAGCATTTGTATGTGGAGAAGAAACAGCCTTGCTTGAATCAATAGAAGGAAAACGTGGTCAACCAAGAGTAAAACCACCATATCCAGCAGTAGCAGGACTATGGGGAAAACCAACACTAATAAATAATGTTGAAACATATGCAAACATTGCTCAAATAATACTAAATGGACCAGAGTGGTATTCTTCAATAGGAACTGAAACATCAAAAGGAACAAAAGTATTTGCATTGGGTGGAAATGTAAATAATATTGGTCTAGTTGAAGTACCAATGGGAACAACATTAAGAGAAATAGTATATGACATAGGTGGAGGAATTCCAAATGGAAGAGACTTTAAAGCAGCACAAACAGGAGGTCCATCAGGAGGATGTATTCCAAAAGAACATCTAGATACACCAATTGATTATGAGTCATTAAAACAAATTGGTTCAATGATGGGTTCAGGTGGACTTATTGTTATGGATGATACAAAATGTATGGTAGCATTAGCTAAATTCTATTTAGAATTCACTGTTGATGAAAGTTGTGGAAAATGTACACCTTGTAGAATTGGTACAAAAAGAATGCTAGAAATTCTAACTAAAATTTGTGATGGAAATGGAACAGAATTAGATATATATAAATTAGAAAAATTAGCAGCGAATATTCAAAAAGCAAGTATATGTGGATTAGGACAAAGTGCTCCAAACCCAGTTGTAAGTACATTAAGATATTTTAGAGATGAATATAAAGAACATGTAATTCAAAAAGAATGTAGAGCTTTAGAATGCAAATCAATGTCAAAAATTACAATTAATGAAGAGAAATGTAAAGGTTGTGGACTATGTCAAAGAAATTGTCCAGTAGATGCAATTGAAGGAGAGGCAAGAGAAAAAAGAGTTATAAACCAAGATAAATGTATTAAATGCGGAACTTGCATTACAAGTTGTCCATTCAAAGCTATTGGAAACTAGGAAGGAGATAAAATATGGAAGAACAAATAGTAAATTTGACAATAGATGGCATTGAAGTTAAAGCTAAAAAATGTAGTACAATATTAGAAGCTGCAAAACAAGCAGGAATTGATATACCAACATTATGTTTTTTAAAAGACATAAATGAAGTTGGAGATTGTAGAATGTGTATAGTTGAAGTTGAGGGAAGAAGAGGATTTGCAACATCATGTATACAAAAAGTTGAAGAAGGAATGGTAATACATACACATACACCAAATGTATTAGAAGCAAGACATACTATTTTAGATTTAATAATTTCAAATCATAAGGTAGAC
>CANCZH010000055.1 GCA_947382445.1 uncultured Clostridium sp.
GCTTTTACCGCTATGTCGTTTGCCTTTCGACTTTCAGACTTTTTCCATTTCACACCATGTTTTGCATTGCGCTACTTTCGTCCTTAATTGCCATTTAGTTTTACCATATATAATATAAAACTATATATGTCTATTCCGCCACTACATTATTTTATTTATTTTTTCTGCTTTATAATCTCCTTTTTCTCCGTCTATTGTGAATTCTGCCATTTTATCATCTTCTTTTTTACTATCAACTTTATTATATACATATTTCTTTTCCCATTCCTCATATTTTATATTGCTTGGTATATAATATGTTTTTCCATCTGTATTTCTTGCAGCTCTTTCTCCAAATTCGAACTCATCTCCAAAATAAGGAGCTGTTGTTGTTCTGCATTTTACATGAAATGGTGGAGCTGTTGTGCCCTCTTCATAATCTGACATATCGAATACAGTCCCGTCTATTTCTCTACAAATTTCAGATGTATGTGAGTCAAGTGTCGCAACATTTTCATATTTCTGCACCCATAAATCCTTAAAGCATTTTTTTCTTGCAGAACTACCAAAAAATGCAGATTCGGACATAACTAATGTACTTGCTCTATTTTTACTGACATTAAAATCTTTTGAGATTTTTTCTATAACCTTATCTGGACCCTCACCTTTAATTATAGACTGTGTCAAATCTTTTTGTAATGTGTCTATTAACGATTTTTTATTTTTCCAGATTCTATCACTAAATGTTAAATTATCAGTAGTCCATGGCTTTGATATAATTTTCTTTAATGTGTCTGTATCTAATGCTGCAATATGAAAAGCGACATTGTTTCCCCTCTGTATTTCATAAGCTAATTTATAATATGTATCTGCATATGTATCAAGTATAAATTCTTGAGTTGATTTTTGTTCTTTGAATGATAACTTTTCAATCTCATTTTGTATCTGCAATTGTAATGCTTCTAATCTTGAAATATGAACTTTTGCACTAGCATTTTCAAGTTCTTTTTTCCAGATTAAATCAATTCCATTTTCTTGGCCATACTTTATATATTCCTCAACATCCCATTGCAATTCTTTTAATTCACTTGCATTTAACCATTTTTTTGATTCTTTTAATGAGATTTGATTATTTATTGAAAACCTTGCCAGCCAGCTACCTGTTTCTTTTTTTATACTGCTTAATGCCTTTTCATATTCTTCTTTTAATACACCTATATAATTTGCTTCATTTAGTATCTGTGCCTTTTCCAATTCTTCAAGTCTTTTTCTCCAATATTCACTATTGTTCATTATTCACCACCAACTTTTGAGCCATTAGAAGCACCATTATTATTTTTGTTCATTTGTTTGATTAATTCATCATATTCTTTGTCTGTTGCTTCTCTTTCTGCCTTTTCCTCAGCTTCAATTTGTTCTAATTCTGCATCAACATCTTTAACCCATGGATGATGTGCTAATCTTGATTTTTTACTTAAGTCTTCAGAGTTTTTGCAGTTTTCAATTTTCTCTTTTTCATTTGTTATCATTGTTTTATTAAATACAAAATCAACTTCTTTTTCGTGATAATCTTTAGCTGTAGTCATTTGTAAATATGTGTTTTCAAAAAACATAAAGTATTCTAGACTACTTTGGAATTCTGTTTCAATATTTGAACAATCCAAATCTAGATCATTGAATAATTCTTCAAGTGCTACACCACTTTGAGCAGTTTGGAATTTTTCACTTTGTGTATCAACTCCTGCACCTGTTTCGTATATGTCTCTTCTTAGTAATTCTATAAATTCTTTGAATGCGTTTATATCTATTGTGATATTTTCTCTTCTGTAATCTCCATCTTCATCTAAGAATATTGTATTTAATTCCTGGAGATTTTTATTAAATTTCTTTATATCTTCAGCATAATTTTTAACAACATTTACACCATTTGGTGCATCTTTTATTGTATCTGCCATGATTGATGTTAATTCATCATAGCAATCAATTAGTGATTTTAAATAATAAATTAGTGGCTTTTCATCTCCATTGTATTTCCAATATATAAAAGGTATCTTTTCCCAGTTTGATGGTTGTCCATCATAAATAAAATGACTACATAAAACCATTCCGTTTCCGTCATCTTCTTTTAGAACTGTGTCCTTAACCTCTTCTAATCTTTCAACATCATTAATTAATTCGCCATTTTCATAAATTAAATATCTAACACCTTCTAGGTCCCAGTATTCTGCTTTTTTTACAATTTTCTTTTCTGTTCCATCATATAGTACCATTTTATAAACCATAATTATAGCGTCAACAATTTCATGTTCATCATCTTGCCATAGAACAACAATTTTTTCAGCATTTACTCTTCTTACTTTTAGCTTTCCGTCCTCATCTATATACACTTGCCACCATGAAATACCTTTGTTAACCGCTTCTATTAATGTGTATTTTAATCTTTTATGCATTCTGTCATTAAATGTTTTCTTTAATTGTTTTTTATATTCTGGATCTTCTTTTTGCCCATCATCTATAACTTCTTTAACATTTATGTTTTTCTTTAATAATAATCCAGCTTTTTGATTAACCAATTTTCTTGGAATTGAATGTGCTAACTTGAAATTAGAAAAGAATTTACTTGCTGCAACTCTTTGATTGTCATCAATGTAATATCTTTGTTTATTTTGAATTTCTGTAATATTTTCATAATATTTTTGACCCTCAATCATACCTTTTCTTATATCTGATTCTTCAAATTCTGATATTTGTGTTTTTATAAATTCTTTCATATTTAGGTTTTTAGTAGCACCCTCTTTTAAGATAAAATCAATCTTTTCCATTTCTGTAACCATTGTATCTACTCTCCTATCTATTGAAATATGCTCCCTTTCTCTTGATTGGGAATATTGTTTGTAATAAATATCTTAATGCATCTAGTGCGTGGTCATTTTCTTTTACTGGTTTGTCTTCGCCTCTTTCTTGTGCTTTTTCATCCCATATATAACTTGCAAATTCCCTCAATAAATTAGGACATTTATCTGCAACTATATGTATTCTTTCTTTATCCAACCAGTTCAAAACTAGGTTTATTCCATCTATAACTGCGTTATCTGCTTCTTTTACTTGTATATTGTTTTGCTTGAATAAATTTATTAAAGATGTTGCAGAAGGATCTATTATTGTCTTTTTAATATCAATACCTTCAATAAATTTTTTATAATCATTTAAAAATAACTCATCTGTTTTTGTTATTTTTTCTTCTTGGCCTCTTTTATTCTTTTTTGTTCCTTTGTTGTAATATTCGTCTAATATCCATACGTGTGCTTCGTTATTTATGAACTTGATTCCACATAATAAAAACACCTGTGGATTTGTAATTCCATAATCAGATGTTACATAAAAGTTATCAAATTTTGTGGGAATATCTTTTATTTTTACTGTGTGCTTTTTCATATCAAAATTAGGATAAATTATACCTTCAGCAAGTACCCATAATCCTAAAATAAATCTTTGGAAGAACACACCGACGAACATTTTACGATATCTTTCTTTGGTTTCTTCATCAAGGCTTGGGTTATCATCCATTGTAAAGTGTAAATGTAGGATATTCTTTTCTTTTGCTTTATCAATCCATTCAACTTTAAACCAATGATTAGGTCCTTCTGGGTTACAGTTAAACCAATATTTTGAGCCTTTTACAGAACATCTTGCTAATGCTTGGTTTACAAATGATTGTGGCATCAATGCAACTTCATCTAAAAATACTCCTGCTGCTGTGATACCTTGTACTAAGTCTTGTGATCTTTCATCTTTACCACCAAAAATATAAAAATAATTGATTACTTCGCCTTTGGAAATTTCGCAAAGGTTATCTGCTCTTCTATCTTTTATTTTGTATCCCTGTGCTCTTAGCATCAATTTCAACCAAAAAAGAACATTTCTTCTAAATGCTCCTACCGTTTTTCCTGCTAATATAAAATTTTGTCCATTAAATTTACTCATTGCCCATAATGAAAAAGACAACGACATTGTCAAGGTTTTACCAGCTCTTATACTTCCATCTGCAGCAATTCCGTTTTTATCTTTTACAGGGCTGTTGTCTGTCCACCATGTTAGTATTTTCTTTTGTTTAATGCTAAATGGTTTGAATTTGAATATTGTTCCATTTTTTATTTTCTTTCGCATAGTAATGGCATTTTGCATTATCTTGTTTCTTAAATTAGCAATTCGTTCATCAATACTTATATTTTGATTAGTTTCAATCTTCATCTTCTTCCCACGCTCCTTCCTCTGTCAAATCCATTGCTGATTCATTTAGAGCTTTAATGAAGCTGTCATCTTTCAGATCTTCAGTTGCTGTTGCTGTATCCTCTTTTGCTGCTTCCATTTCTAATCTAACAAGATCAAGTTCTAATCTTCTATCGTCTGTTTCCATTCTATGTAATGTATCTAAGCATTTTCTTTTAGCATCTTGTACCCTTGTCAAAGCATCTTCAAGTTTTTGTAATGGTGTAATTATATTGATTGCTTCTGTTACTGTTTCCGTTTCATTTGAATTATTTGAACTATATTGTCTTTTTACTATTCTTTCGATGTTCATATCTTTTTCTTTATCTTGAAGCGATTTTATTCGTTTTAAGATACGATATTCTCTAACAGTAAGCATTTTATATTCGTTTTCTACACATTTCTTTTTATTTATTATTTCCAAATTCTGATATAATGCTTTTTCTTCATCGCTCAATACATCAAAAAATAATGTTTCATATTCTCCAGTTGTTACTGCATTTTTGTTTCCCTCTCCTGCTCCTGGTCCTCCACTATTTCCTACTGCATTGGTATTTCCAATATGTGTTATGCTTAAGTTACTTTCCCTTTTCCAGTTTTCTTTTTTTACAAGGTAAGTGACTTGGTTATAGGTAATTTTATATTTTTTTGCCAGCTGATTATATGTAAAACCCTCTTTATAGTCTTTTTCTATTTTGGGGATTTTCTTTTTGTCTATCACATCATATCACCCACCTACCTATCCTCTAATTTTGCTTTTTTATTTGTTAATGCTTCCCACCTCTTAACTATAACATCGCAATATTTAGGATCTAATTCCATCATATAGCAAGTCCTTTTTGATTGTTCTGCAGCAATTAAAGTCGACCCACTTCCTCCAAATAAATCCAATACTTTCTCATCTATTCTGCTACTATTCTTTATTTGTCGACCTATTAGTTTTATTGGTTTCATTGTTGGATGTAGGTCATTAATTGTAGGCTTGTTTTCGTTTATAACTGTTGTGTTTAATTTATTGGTGATATCTTCTATTATTTGAATTAACTCTTCTTTTTTCATTTTACTGTAATCTGTTTTTATGTTATCGATTACTGTTGTTTGTGTTCTATCATCTATAAAATAATGACTTCCGCCTGCTTTCCATCCATAAAGACATGGCTCATGTTTCCATTGATAATCTTGCGAACCTAAAACTAAAGCATTTTTATTCCATATCAATTCTTGTCTCACTTCTAATTCATTCTTTTTCAATGCTGATTCAAAGTTCATGTGTTCTCTGGATGCAAACCAAATATAAAATGCTCCCCCTGGTTTCAAAAAATCATTTATACACTTAAATGCTTTTGTTAGAAACTCATTGAAAGCACTATCATTCATGTTATCATTTTGAATTGTCATTCCTTGACTATTTTCTATATCAACATTATATGGTGGATCTGTTACTGCTAAATCTGCCATATTTCCATCCATTAATTTTGCAACATCTTCATTGCTTGTACTATCTCCGGCACATTAACCTATGATTTCCAAGTATCCAAATGTCGCCTGGTTTTGTTATTGGCTCTTCTATTTCATTGATTGCCTCATCTACATCAAATCCGTCTTCTTCAGTATCTAGGTATTCATTCAATAGGTCATCAATTTCTTCAGAGTCAAAACCTGTTAAACTAACATCAAAATCTTCTTGTAATAATTCTTGTAGCAGACTTTCAAGTTTTTCAGTGTCCCATTCTCCGACTTATCTTGTTTAATGCTACGTTTAATGCTTTTTCTTTTGTTTTATCTAAATCAACAATTATACATTCTACACTTTCAAATCCTAGTTCTTGTAATACCTTTAGTCTTTGGTGTCCTCCTATAACTGTCATATCTTTATTTACTACTAATGGGCTAACAAAACCAAATTCCAAAATACTCTTTTTAATCTTTTGATACTCTGGATCATTTGGTTTCAAATCTTTTCTAGGGTTATATGTAGCTGGTATTAGTTTATTTATTGCAATTTTTTGTATTTCCAACTATACTCACCTTCTATTCTATTTTATCTAATAACTGAATTTTTACTTGTTCAGCAATCTTTTTCATCATAATTGGTGGCACACTCATGCCACATATATATTGAACACTCATCCCCATAAAATCATAATCCTGTGGAAAAGTTTGCATTGTAATTATATCTTTTTCGCTTGCATATCCTGGTACATCATATCTTAATGGAGGACCTCCACCTGCAGCAATTGTTGCTGGTGTTCTCTCGTCTTTTAAATACTGAGTATTGAAACAACTTATTTTTCCTTTTTCTGTTCTTTTTATTGTGTCACTTAGTTTTACATCACTTGCAATTCTCTTTTTCCATCTTTCATAAGTCATTGTATCTTTATTTATTGGCCTATATTCACTATCTTTAATTTCTCCATATTTTATTGGTGTTTCATTAAATTCTAACTTTATTTTTGGAAAATTAAATTGTTTATTTGTTGCTATAAAGAACACTCTTTCTCTACGTTGTGGAACTCCCATTCTTGCAGCATTTAGTAAAAATAATTGTACATTGTATCCTATTTCATTAAACCTTTTTACGATCATATTTACATATCCTTTTGCATTTCCCATTAATAAGCCTTTTACATTTTCTGCAATTATAATCTTAGGTTTTAATATTTCTGCTAGATCAATGAATTCAAAAAAGAGGTCATCAAGCACTTGTCTTGTTTGACCTTCTCTAAACATTTTGTTTTTTCCCCAGTTTTCTTCTCTTTGTCCTGCCATTGAAAATGTACTACATGGTGGGCTTCCATCTAATATATCTAAATTGTATAATTCTACAGGTAATTCTTTTAATTTATTCATTTCTTGAATTCCCATGCAATAATTATATTTTGGATGATGATTTTTCACATAAATCTCGTTAATTTTCTTGTCAATTTCACAATTTCCTATAACGTTATATCCTGCTAGTTTGTAGCCCATTGATGAACCACCACCACACGCAAAACATGAAAACACTTTATAATTGTTCTTTGAGATGTTTTCTAAATCCTTTAGATTCCATTCATATTCTTTCATTGCACACACTTCCTATTGCTTGTCTACATCAAAAACAAAACCACATTTTGGGCATTTGCATTGAAATTTCTCATCATTAAATTCTTCTAAGTCTATTTCTACATTATCATTCATTGTTTCTTCTGTTTCTTTAATTAGTTTGTTTATTTCTTTTTCATCAAATCCCATTATTGACAAGTCCATATTATCTGCAGCTAATTCATTAAATAAACTTTCTAATTTCTGATAGTCCCATTCTCCAGAAATTTTATTTAATGCAACACTTAGCATCTTCTCTTTACTTTTGTCAAAGTCCACCACTATACATTCTATTTCTGTATGGCCTAAATCTTTTAATACTTTTAAACGTTGATGTCCGCTTATTACAGTCATATCAGAGTTTATTATAATTGGTGATATGTATCCAAATTCACTTATGCTGTTTTTTATTTTTATGTATTCTGGATCTTTTTCTGTAAGATTTTTTCTTGGATTGTACTCCGCCATCTTTAGTTCGTTGATTCCTATTTTTTGCATTTTCATTATATCTACTCTCCTCTTCTAAGCATATTCTCGATATTTTACAACCATTGCATTGTTGCCTCATACACATTCCAATATTCAAGCAACCACCTCTTTTGTATAGAAAAAACTCACAGCAATTTGTGAGTTTTTAGGGACCTTATTTTTAAATTTTATAATTTTTGATGTTACCATTATAAAACATTGACAATGACATGTCAATGACAAGTTTTTGACATGAACTATTGCATTTTTCTTATTCCGTCTATTCCAAACATGAAAATCGCAATCTCTTCAATAGCAACGTTTTTATCTCTGTGAACTTGTCTCTCGCTTACATGATATCTATTTGCTAAAACTGACATGGCAGGTTGTTTTTTACCCTTTATGTATAGGTCCTCCAAAATGTGTGCTCGTCTGCGTTTCTCGTCATTTTTACTACTATCTGCATCAAAAATATAAAAATTTATAATTTTTTTAATATGTGTCATTATTATTTCTGTTCTCTTTTTTGATGCTAAAATTCCTTGAACTATTGTTACTTCATCATATGCAGAACAATATAATTTATCTAATATTTCTTCTACTGTAGCACTTTCTAGTTCTTTTTCACTAACAGTTGCTTGCTCACAAAAATTCACAAATTTTCTATAATTCTTTAATAATAATCTTGTATTCTTGAACTTAATATCATATGTTATTTGTTCTTTTAGCTTTTCTTCATTTCTTGCTTGTTCTAATCCTTGTTTTATTCCTTTTGCCACTCCTGCGGCAACAAGTTCCTCTATAATATCTAATAATTTACTATCTTTTTCAGATATTTCAAAACTCTCCATACAAACTCCCTTTCTAGGTTAATTGTATGCTTTGTACTTTAGTGAAATATAGTTGTATGATTCTTAGTTTTATAACAATTTTCCTAATCATGTTTATTTTTATCATCTATATAAATTTTTTTCTCTATTTCTAAATTATCTATTTTTCTTTTTAATTCATATTCTTCAGTTGAAATATGAAAACTCATATTTTTAATTGCAAATTTGGGATACCAAAATCCCTGTGGATTCAATATAAGATCAATTCCTTTTGAATATAACTCAAATTCATTATTTGCAAATATGCAGTATTGTTGATAGCATAAAAGATATTTATAATATTTTGTTATTGTAACATGCTCACTTTTGGGATCTCTTTCATCTTTTCTTTCCCAACTATCAACCTTATGTAATTTACTATCTTCATATTCTGTAATACTAATGTCTGATAATGGTATATTCGCCTTTGCCAGTGCAATATAAAATAATTTTTTTACTTCCTCTATCATATAATCCCAATTTTCACTTGTAAGCCTTTTTCTTATTTCCCATCCGTAGTCTTCATCTATTTTAGATAATTTTCCATTTGCTTTTCGCATATATTTAATTGCATCATAACTTTGCTTTTCTAATTTTCTTTTTTCTTCGTAAATTTCTTTTTGTTTTTTATCTAGCCATTCATCATATTCCATTTTATCTCTTTTTTCTTTATCCATAATTTTACTTTTCCTCCCTTTCGTATACATCATATAATGTTTGCTTTCCATAATCTTGGCATATTTTATTTTCAATTTTACAACCTCTAGCATTTTCCCAGCCTCTCATAAAATATACAATATCTACTTTGCTCATTATTTCTATTGATTTTGCTAAATACCACATCCCTGGATTACTATCATTTGGAGCTTCATCTTCAATAATTGTGTCTATATATTCATCCCCATCTGCAATTATCTTTTTTATAATTTCTGCTCTTTCATTTTTTATTTGTTCCTCACTTTTCCCTTGCATTGGTTGGCTTATCATTATTTTAAACATAATCATTTCCTACCTTTCTCATCTTCAATTTTCTTATTGCTGCAATCATATTCGCCATTCATTCTTCTTATTATGTTACAATCTTCTGGATTTGTACTTTTGCATTTGCAACATTCTTTTTCAACAAATTCTTTTTCAGTATTGTTCATCGCTTGTACCTCCCTATTTTATTATTGATATTGTGCCTTCTCCCATTTGTAATGGCATATTTGTTCTTATGTAATTAATATTTCTTATAATTTTTAAATTTCTTTCACTTTCTTTTCTTCTCATTTCCATAATCTCTTTATCATCTACATAATGTTCATTTTGACTTAAACCTTTCATACAAACTACTCTTAATTTTGCTAACAACAAATCTAATTCAATATAATCTTGTTCTTCCATTACTCTTTCACCTCCTCCAAATATAAAAATCTATCATTGAAACTTACCCAGTCTGCTATATCTGAGAATGTTATTGAATATGTATTTCCGCTTCGTCTATACCCATCTAAAATTCGCCATTTCTTATCTCTGCTATCCCATACCGGTTGTCCTATGTATTGGTCCATTTGATACCATTGTAATGGCATTGGTTTAACCTCTTTCTTCGTGTCAACTTTTGTAGGAATTTCCTGTGGTTTTGTCTCCTGTTTCTTTTTTCTTGGCATTAGTACATCCCCCCTTTCATTATATTTTTTGTAATATTATTTGCTATATTTGTTGGATTTACTGCTTCAGTAATTGCTTTTGCAATTTCTTGACTAAAATCATTTATTGCTGGAGCTTTTACTTCTGCGGATGCTGGTGTCCCTGCTTCTATTCCTGCTACTGCTGTTGCTTGTAACAATTCTTTATTCACTAATCTTCCACACATAGGACAATAGGCTATTGGAATATATCTTCCGACTTTTGTTCCATAATGATAATAATCAATTTCTAGGTTATTTCCCATTTGCTCATTTAATCTAACTTTAATTTCTCCATTATCATCTATATCTTTTCTGTTTTTACTTTCTTCACAAAACTCACACATTAATTAGGATCCTCCTTCAATATTTTTAATAATTTTAAC
>CANCZH010000056.1 GCA_947382445.1 uncultured Clostridium sp.
ATAAATTACTCAGCCTCATTATATTTTTCAATAATTAAATTTTGTAACATTTCTCTAGTTTCAGTATTGATAGGATGAGCAATATCTTTGAATTCTCCGTTTGGAGTCTTTCTGCTAGGCATAGCAATAAATAGCCCTTTATCACTTTCAATAACTTTGATGTCGTGAATAACGAAAATATCATCAATTGTGATAGAAGCGATAGCTTTCATTCTGTTTTGAGAAGTTACTTTTCTAACTCTTACGTCTGTAATTTGCATATTCTACACCGCCTTCCTTGAATGTTAACTTTATTATCCCATATTAATAATTCAATGTCAACAATTTGTTTACCATAACTCTTATCATTTTGATTACAAAAATATTTCAAGAAAATGTAGTATTTTACTAACTAAAAAGTATTCTTTTTCTTTTTACTTCATAAGGAACTGCTTCATTTATATATTCAGCATATCCATCCATAAATATTGCTGGTGATATATTAGATCTAGGTCCAGCGGATAAAACAATATCTATTGTATTATCTATATTAAATGTATATTTTTCTATTTGTGGTTTTATATCGATTCTTTCCATTCTATCATAGCTTTTCTTTACTACAAGAATTTGTGATTGTCCAAGATACATTTCCATCTTCTTTTTATAATATACTAGTATCTCTTCTTTCTCTCTTAAAGATTTACCTTTAAATTTTTCTGTATAGTCTAATCCTATTACATATTCTGCTCCATACACTCTTAGATTTATACTTTCTTCATTTGGTGACACATACTCCGCTGACATAACAATAAAGCCTGCAGGAAGAGTTTTATTTAATTCTCTTACTAAATAACGCGTGTCTACTTCTTCAGTAAGTACAGTTTCAAAAATTTCACCTGTACTTTCATATCCATCAGTAAGTGGATGAGCAAACATCATATCTACCAAATTAGTATTGGGAGATTTAACTACTGGTAATTCAGCTTCTTCAAAAGCTTTAGAGAAAATCTTTATTGTATCTTCTTGTGAAATATATATAGCATCTCGAGATTTGCCGTAAATTAACCTTAGTTTGTTCATCATATCATCTTCCTTCCTCACGCGTATTATATCACAGGATATTGTAAATTTAAAGTTTTTTTTATTAATTACGACATATTTATTATCTGGATAATTTAAATAAATTCATCTCTTTTTTATAGTATCCTTTTAGTGCTTCTTTTAATATATCTGCACCTACTAGCATTTGAGATATAGATGAGCTACCCATTCCTATATTTACATATACGTTAGGCATATTTGGTATTTCAGATATTAATGGTAAATTATCCTTCGACATGAAAATGTTACCACTATGTGCGTAAATTTCGTTAGAAAATTCCGCTTTAGGATATAACTTATATAGTACAGACATGATTTTTTTACTATTTTCTTTTTCTATTAAATCTAGATATTTAGTATTTTCCATTTTGCTTATATATTTAGTATCTATGCCACTAGCTACTATATTTCCTTTTTCATCAATTCTTATATATATTGGAATATCATTTAAAACTTTAATAGCCTTTTTATTATTTAAGATATCACTTTTTATACTAACACTAAATCTTTTGTATATATCTATGTTAGGTAAATTAGATATAGGCAACTGTTCTAAATTTGTAGTAACAATTAAAGAACTCGCAATAATATTAAAATCATTTTGTGTTACAACACTTACATTATCATATGATGAATTTATTTCTTTTACCTCTGTGTTTTCAAAGATTGATACGTTAGGAAATCTAGAAATATACTCAAACACTCTACTTGTAAATTCATATGGATTAATAATTCTTGCTGACTCCTCTATATTTATTACATTTCCTTTTTCGCTCTTTTGTACCTTTTGACCAATATCGTTTCTAATATTTAACTCTTGATTTAAAGCACCTTTTTGAAATAGTCTTGTATTTACAATATTATAGTTTATTTTTTGAGCATCATTATGCATCCCTATATCTACAAGTATTTCATTTAATAATGAATCAGATTTCTTTTTTAAATCATATATCTTCCTTGTTATATTTTTATCTTTACTTGAAATATACTTAATATATAGTTCATCTACAAAATCTGATATACATGCTGATGATACAGATGTATTATTATATCCAATAATATTTTTCTCTATAACAACTACTTTAAATCCATCTTTTGCAAGGAAAAAAGCATTAATAGCTCCACATATTCCTCCACCAATAACTATAACGTCACACTCCATATCTTTATATACATATGGATATGTGTTTTTTATTTTATCTAACCATATTCCTCTTTTCATCTAAACACCTCATAATTATTTTTTATAATATTTCCAGATTTATACAAATTTAAATAATATTTAGGAAATTATTGGTAATAATATTTGTGAGGTGAAACTTATGTCTAAGAAAAAAACAACAATAATAATTATAATTACTGCAGTATTTCTTTTAATATTTTCCACAATATTTGCTGCAAACATTACACATTTTGCACCAGAATATGGAATAACCACTGCCAATGTAAATTTAAGAAATATGCCTACAACAGATTATAGTTCTTTTGTTAGAACACTTTCTCCAAATACCCAAATTAAGATCGTAGGTAGCATAGATAATTACTATATTGTACAACTTGAAAATAATGAGGTGGGGATAATTTCTAAAGATTATGCAAAAATTACTGGAGATAAAGTAGATAACCTAGTTTATACAGACTATTCTCCATTTTATGCTACCATAAAAGGAGATGGCACTATCGTACGAGGAGGCCCATCTACATCATTTAAAGTATATGGTAGATTAAATGCAGGAGATAAAGTATATGTAATTGGAGAAATAGAAAATTTTCTACTTGTTATAACAGATAAAAATTTAGTGGGAATGATAAGAAATGATTTACTAGAATATTATTCTGGAGATACTACAAATAATGAAGAACAAAACAATGTTAACCAAAATAATACAACTACAAATCCCGATACGAATTATAACTTACCAAGTGATGAATCTAAAGTAAGTATTGAATATATTTTAGAAAAAATAAATGCAGAAAGAGTAAATAATGGTCTTCCACGACTTGAGCTTGACTCACTACTTACTGCAACAGCACAAAATAAAGCCAATGATATGGTTAAAAACAACTATTTTGCACATGAATCTCCAACTTATGGTTCTCCATTTAAAATGATGCAAGATGCTGGTATAACATATGTAGCTGCAGGAGAAAATATTGCAGGAAATAATAACATTGATGAAGCAATAGATTCATTTTTAAATTCAGAAAATCATAGAAAAAACCTACTTTCTAATGCATATAATTATATTGGTATTGGCATTGAAAAAAGTGATACATATGGTTATATAATAGTTTTAATGTTTATTGGAAAATAATAAAAGGAGCTTACGCTCCTTTTTATTATTTTGCATACTTTTTATTGTTTTTTAATATAAGAAATAATATTCCAATTATGCTAAATATTGCAATAGCACTAATTGTCATAATAGATATATCTCCAGTATTTGGATTATCATATATTCTTGTATAAATTATATTATATTCTAGCTTTCCATCAACAAATTTAGAACTTAATGTATTCTCTCCAATAATTGTATATCCTTCAATTTCTGGAAGATTTAAGTAAAAGTCCTCTCCTATTTCTCCTTCTTGATATACTTTTTCAAGTAATACGTTTCCTTCTTCATCCTTGAAATTTACTACTATTGTTCCCTTATTCTTTTTATACTCATATACAATTTCTATTATACCTTCTTCATACACGCCATTTTGATTTTCAGGAACTTTATACAATTCATATCCTTCAATATTTTTGGCGTCAGTTGTATACTCTTGCCCAACTTTTCCTATATATTCCTCTTTACTTTTTATTTCATTTTGCATATTATCTATATATTTTACTATTATTTTTCCTGTTTTTTTCTCGTAATAGTATACTACTTCCTTTTCTTCTGCTTTAAGAATTCCTATATTATCTCCTATAATTTCTACAAAATTATAATCTTTAAATTCCTTATCTTGTGTTTTATATTCGTCTCCAACAAGACCACTGATTTGATAACTTTCTAGTAACTCGCTTGTATCCTTATCTATATATTTTACACTTAAATTCCCAGCAATTTTCTTATATTCATAAATTACTTTAGGATTATTTCTCTTAAATATACCATTTTGATTTTCTGGTATTTTTACTAATTTATATCCAATTACATCCTTTGGAATTGCCTCATAATCTTGACCTTCAAGTCCAGATATCTCTGAATTATATAATACCTCTTTTGAATCTTGATCTATTCCCTCAATATATAATTTTGCTACTTTAATATAATAATATATTATTTCTTGTGGCTCGGTTGTTAATTCTATAGTATCAAAATCTGGTTTAGAGTCTAATACATATTCCATAAAGGACATTTCTTCTAGTGATATTATATCTTTTTCATTACCAGAATATTCTTTTTGTTCTAGTACTTCTCCTGTTATTTTATCTACATATTTTACTACAAGTCCTGCTGATATTTTTTTATAATAAAATGTCTTTATAATATCTTCTCTTCCCATTGTTCCTGTTACACTTTGTGGAGATTCTACAAGGACATATCCTAGAATATTTTGAGAATTAGCAGTATATATATCTCCTTCTTTATATCTGGTTACTATATCATCTATTATTTTCTTATTAGTATTAGCATCAATATGTTGAGTTATTAAATTAGACTGCTTTTTATATTTATATATAACTACTAATTGATTTTCTTCCATCTTTCCATTTGCTTTGCCATCGATTTCAATGAATTCATAATTATCTATATTTCTTTTTTCTGTTTCATAATCATCATTTTGTAGTCCATAAATAATGTCTTCTTTTGATATTTCTTCTTGTGTTACCATATCTATGTATTTTACAACTACACTTGTATTTTTCTTATAATAATATTTTACAAAAATATTTTCTCTACCTATAATTCCAGATGTGTTTTTACTATCTCCAACTAATGTATATCCGTTTATATCTTTAGATGATGTTTCATAGCTTTGTTTTTCAATATATGTTATTGGACTATCTTCTTCTAATACTGCTCCACTTATTTCATCTCTATATTGGACATATACATTCGACTTCTTAATATAATAATATGTAACTGTTGTCTTCTCTGATTGAATTTTCCCATCTTCTAATCCATCTACACTATCATATACATATCCTTCTATATCTAATGCAGAAGTAGTATAATTATCTCCCTCTACTCCATTTATATAATTGTTTTCATGTACTTTAATATCTGTTTCGTATTTATCTATGTATCTAATTGTAACTCCACTATTTCTCTTGTAATAATATATTACTTCTATATTATCTCTTCCAATTATGCCACTTATATTATTAGTACTTCTAGAATATGTATATCCATCTATATCTTTTTGTTGTGTAGTATAATATTCCTTTTCTTTATATTCTTCTGTTATACTTTGAACATTAGTGATCTCATTGCCTGTATTTTCATCCACATATTTTGTAGTAACTTTTGATTTTTTTATATAATAATATGTTATATTTTTCTCTTCATTACTAAATTTTCCAGCATTCTCGCCTTCTATGCTATCGTACTCATAACTGTCTATATCTTTTTTTATTGTTGTATAATTTTCTCCTTCTAGTCCTTTAATATTTTCAGTATTTGCTATTTCTTCCTTAGTATATTTATCTAAATATTTTACTACTACATTACTATTTCTTTTATAATAATATACTACTTCTATATTATCTCTTTGTACTATTCCACTTGTATTGTTACTATCTTTTGTATATGTATATCCATCAATTTCTTTTTTTAATGTATTGTAACTTTCTTTTTCTTTATATTCTTCTGTTACACTTTGAACATTAGGAATTTCATTGCCTGTATTTTCATCCACATATTTTGTAGTAACTTTTGATTTTTTTATATAATAATATGTTATATTTTTCTCTTCATTACTAAATTTTCCAGCATTCTCGCCTTCTATGCTATCGTACTCATAACTGTCTATATCTTTTTTTATTGTTGTATAATTTTCTCCTTCTAGTCCTTTAATATTTTCAGTATTTGCTATTTCTTCCTTAGTATATTTATCTAAATATTTTACTACTACATTACTATTTCTTTTATAATAATATACTACTTCTATATTATCTCTTTGTACTATTCCACTTGTATTGTTACTATCTTTTGTATATGTATATCCATCAATTTCTTTTTTTAATGTATTATAATTTTCTTTTTCTTTATATTCTTCTGTTACACTTTGAACATTAGGAATTTCATTTCCCGTATTTTCATCTACATATTTTGTAGTAACATTTGATTTTTTTATATAGTAATACTGTATTGTTATTGGTTCAGCTTGATATTTTCCGTTGCTACTACCACTAATACTATCATATACATAACCCTCAACATCTTTTTGAGTTGTTGTGTAATTTTCTCCTTCAAGCCCATTAAGTAGTTCTTCATTTGCAACTTTTATATTAGTATATTTGTCTAAATATTTTACTGTTATTTGTGATTTTTTCTTATAATAGTATGTGACTTCAACATCTTGTGTAGTTGTTATACCACTCTCTATTCCGTTATGTCTTGTAAGTTCATAGCCACTTATTGCTTCACTTTGAGTTTTATATTCCTCTCCAACATTATATCTTCTTGTCTTTTCTGGATATCCAGCAATTTCATTTCCAGTATTCTCATCTATATACTTTGTAACTACATTACTATATATATTAGACTCTACAGTCTCTGATTCCCTAGTATACGTATTATTAAATATGGTTTTGCTCTTATTTGAAATAAGACTTGTGGATGATGATGATTTAACAGTTGTATTTACTACAAATCTATAAGTCTCACCAATATATTTCATTGTACCTGATAAATATGAACTATTAAATGTATATGTTAATTTTCTAGTTGTATCATTATATGTAGTAGTTCCAGCTGTGCTTGTTACGTCGTTACCATTAGAATCATATACTCTTAAATTATTATATTGTATTTTTTCATCTAAAACATCTTCAAATATTAAAGATGCATAATAAAAATTAGAATCTACTCTTTCAGATATTTCTTGCTCAATTTCATATGTAAGAGTATCACCTTTTTTTACATAATCTTTTGAAACACTTTTTTGTGGATAATCTGGAACACTAGCTGTCAGTGGTGTATATTGTAAATGATATCCTGCACTAGACTTTCCATAAACACCATAAAGCTCAACATTTATATGATCCTTATTTCTATATTCAAAAGCTACACAATTTAGATGACCAGCTTCGGTACTTCCACTTGCAGTACCATAATATACATCATTATATTTTCTCCAACCATTAATAGATGTAATTTCTGATGCATATGCCATATTAGTTGTATTATATAAATATACAGTATTTGACTGAGAACTACTAGAAGCCTCGCCTTTATCTTCAGAAAATATAGACAAATATCCCAAATTTATATATAGTGGTGTATTTTCACCAGAATAATAAAAATACACATCTACTGTTAAATGTTCCATATCTAAATATTCCCATTCATTTGTATTTTTCATAACACTACCAAAAGCTGACCAATCTAAATATGGATTATTTCCATAACTAATCATATCTGAGTATACAAGCTTTATATCTATTGGCTTTCCTGCTAATGTACCGCAATTTTTATATTTTACAGTTACTGTACTATCTAATGACAATGCAGTAGGACATGTATCATAATATACTCCTATTCGTGGTTCACCAGATGGACAGGTAGTCTCTCTTATAGTATATGGCTGACTACCTGATACACTAATTTCTGGCAATGTAGTATAATTTAATACTAACTTATCAAAAATACTTGGCTCAAATAAAGTTTGAGAATTTATTCCTTCATATGCAAATATATTATTACTTCCAATTATAATTAATGATATTAAAAAAACTAATATCAAATTTATTTTTTTATTCATATTATCACCTTTTTCTTCATAATAAATTATATCTTATATTATATAATTTTTCATGTATAATTAGTAATTATAACAAATGTAATAATAATTACATTTGTTTTACATATAAATTATTATTCCCCCATTTACATATTAAAATAAGTCTATAGTGACACTATAGACTTATTTTTTTACAATATTTTTAAAATTCCATTTTCTCCTTCATTCTCTTTTCTACGCTCTCATGAACATAAAGACTAATATCTTTTCCAAAAGAAAATACTTCTTTTACCATACTAGAAGAAATAAACTGATAATTAGAATCTGCAAATAAACAAATTGTATTTACTTTTTTATCACTTATATTTTTATTTATTTGAGATAAAGCTATTTCATAATCAAAATCACTTACAGATCTTAATCCTCTAATAATTCCTTGACAATCGTTTTCCATAGCTACATCTACGGCAGCCATTGTTGAAGAAATAACTTTTACTTTAGGATTATGTTTATATATCTCTTTAATCATATTTACTCTTTCATCAGTACTAAAAAAATAATTTTTCTTACTAAGATTTACAAGTACTGCAACAATAACCTCATCAAATAAATTTGTTGCTTGTTCAATAATATTCATATGTCCTTTTGTAATAGGATCAAAACTACCTGGATATAATACTTTGTTCATATATATCTTCCACCTTTCTTTTTAGATTGTCATCATCATTATTAATTATATAATCAAAATCTTTTTCTATATACTCTATTGAAGCGTTATCTCTTTGCTCAAATAGTTCTTTAGTAATATTATCCCTTATTAATGCTCTTTGTATTCTTTTTTCATAAGGAGCCTCAACAAGTATTCTTAAATCAGCCTCTTTAAAATATTTTGTTTTAGGAAGCATAATATAATCTAAAATTATTATTTTATTATCGTTTTTAGCAATAAATTTATCTATTTCTTCTTGCATATATTTCCATGTAATAGCTTCTAATTTATTCATTTCTTCTTGATTATTAAATACGATCTTACCAAGCTCTTTTCTGTTTACTCTATTATTATCTATTACTTTTTTACCAAAAGTTTTAGTTATCTCTTGTATTACTATTTCTTTATCGTTTACTTTATGAGCTATTTTATCTATATCTAAATGAATTATATTATCACTCATTGTAGTAAAGTATTTTGCAACAGTACCTTTTCCAGAATTTGATTTGCCACATAAGACTATTAACATTGCTCTGCCTCCTATCATCATTTTACTTATATCATATAATCCATATTATCTCAATAATTCATTACAATTTTTAAGTTAATATATAGCAAATAGGAGTAGTAATAAAACTACTCCTATATTTATATTATTCCCACTCTATTGTTGCAGGAGGCTTTGATGTAACATCATATACAATTCTATTTACATGATTTACTTCATTTACAATTCTTTGAGATATTTTTTCTAATATTTCATAAGGGATTTTTGCAAATTTTGCTGTCATAAAATCATCTGTAACAACTGCACGTAAGGCAATTAAATAATCATAAGTTCTTTCATCTCCCATAACACCTACAGAACGAGTGTCAGTTAAAACTGCAAAATATTGACTTAACTCTTTTTCCATGTTATTTTTAGAAACTTCTTCTCTAAATATGTAATCTGCATCCTTTAATATTTCTAGTTTTTCTTCTGTTATATCTCCAATTATTCTTATAGCAAGTCCTGGTCCTGGAAATGGTTGTCTATTTACCAGATAATCTGGTAATCCAAGCTCACGTCCTAAGTTTCTTACCTCATCTTTAAATAAGTTTCTTAATGGTTCAACAATTTCTTTAAAATCCACATAATCTGGAAGACCTCCAACATTATGATGAGATTTAATAACAGAGCTTTTTCCAAGTCCACTTTCTATTACATCTGGATAAATAGTTCCTTGAACTAAATAATCTACAGAACCAATCTTCTTTCCTTCTTCCTCAAATACTCTAATAAATTCTTCTCCTATTATTTTTCTTTTTTGCTCTGGAGAAGTTACATTTTTTAGCTTATTTAAAAATCTTTCTTTTGCATCTACTTTTACAAAATTAACATCAAATTTATTTGTAAATATGTCTTCTACTTCCTCTACTTCATTTTTTCTTAGCAGACCATGATCTACAAATATACATGTTAAATTTTTTCCTATTGCCTTAGATAAAAGTACTGCTGCAACTGATGAATCTACTCCACCAGACAAAGCACAAACTGCTTTTTTATCTCCTAATTTTTGTTTTAAATTTTCTATTGTAGTTTTAGCATATGCATCCATTTTCCAACTACCACTACATTTACAAATACCTATTACAAAATTTCTAATTATTATATTTCCTTTTTCTGTATGATTTACCTCTGGATGAAATTGAACACCATAAAATCCTTTTTCTTCATTTTGCATTGCAGCAATTTTACAAGTATCTGTATTTGCAATTTTCATAAAACCTTGAGGAACTGAATCTACGTAATCTGTATGGCTCATAAGACATATATTTTTATCATCTAATCCGTTAAAGAGTTTAGAATTTAAGTCTAAATTCACACTCATTTGTCCATATTCTCTTTTATCTGCTCTTTTAACTTGTCCACCCAAAGTGTATGCCATATATTGCATTCCATAACATATTCC
>CANCZH010000057.1 GCA_947382445.1 uncultured Clostridium sp.
TATTTTATTCTATCTATTAGCCTACCTGCATAGTCATTATTTCTTTTAAGTGCTTGAATAATATATATTCTATATTTCTCTTCTACTTCACTATAAACATCAAGTAGTTTTTCCATATTAAAATATAAATCTTTAACTTTTTTAGGATTAACCAAAGTTGTCATACTCTCTGGTCTTCCACTTTGATATATAATTGAAATAAAATCAGTATACTTATAACTTGAAGACTTTAAAATTCCTTGATTGTAAAATACAAAATCTTCAAAATATTTTTCCTCAACAAATCTAATATTGTTATTATCTAGATATTCTTTTCTCCAACATACGTCCCAAACATTCTCATAATTCCATTCAACTAATCTATTTTCTTTTATAGAATTATGTTCATTTGGAATAAATTCGCCCTGAAAACCATCACCTATTGATTTGAATCCTAAATAAACTACATCAGGCGCATCTTTTCCTATTCTTTCGTTAATTCTAGATAAAACATTCTCATCTGCAAAAGTATCATCAGAATCTAGAAATATAATATATTCTCCATATGCTTCTTGTATACCAGTATTTCTTGCACCACCAGCTCTTTTATTTTTAGTATGATTTATTAATTTTATTCTATCATATTTTGCAACAATATCGGCAGTAGAATCCGTAGATGCATCATTAACAACTATAAATTCGAAATCCTTAAAATTCTGATTTAAAACACTTTTTATGCTATCTTCAATTTCTTTTTCTGCATTATATGCAGCCATTACAATACTAAATCTTTTCAAAATAATTAACCCTCTTTAAATTTCTTTTTAAGTTTTTTCCAAACTCTATTTGTATCAAGAAAAGCATTATAATGCATTTCAACTTCGCTATCATACTTTTCAAGTGCTACTAATAAATCATTAAAATTATACTTTTCATACAAAGAATCAATTTTTTTAATGCTTCTTTTTAATTTTCTATGAACAACTTCCATATTCTCTTTGTAATTATCAGTATCCATTAAATACATTAATAATGGCTTATATTTTATCCAACCAAGACAAGCCTTATAAAATCTCTTTTCAACTGCCTTATCTGAAGAACTTACTAGTTTCAACTTCTTTGGAAAATCATAATCCATTATTTCTCTATATTTCAAAAATCCATCATGAAAATGGTATACTGGAACTTTTATAACTTTTGAATCTTCTAGTCCCATAGAAAAGAATGTATCTTCTCCACGAGCTTCTGGTGGATTATAAAAAGCTGGAATTTTATCTATATGCCTTAAATTTAAACATAGTGTAGAACCTACAACAAATTTTCTTCCATTTTGCTTTTGTAATTCATATGCTCCTTTTCCCTCAGAAAGTTCTTTTTCTGCATATGTTACACCATTATTTTTTTCAAATTTTTCTTTAATAGATTTCCAAGAAACTACCTCATTACTTATAGACTCTATAAAATCAGTTATAACCTTTTCTTCTTCTGGTGTTTCATAGCTCATATATGGTATTGGAGAAATATAACCACAATGATATCCTATTGTAAGATCTGCATTTTCATTTTCCATATATTCAATATGCTTTAAAAGATTATCTTGCATTTTCCATTCAATAGTTCCATCTTCATTTTTTATACAAGCAACTGGATACTCGTCATCATCCCAAAATAAAAGATAATCCATTTTTTCTTGATAAGCATAATACATTACTGTATTTCTACCTTTAGCATGTCCATTACCAAAAATCAAGTCAACTTCTTCTTGATTTAATTTATAAAATAATTTTACCTTTTCTTTCCTGTCATTAATGTCTTCGGGTGTAATATATCTTACATTAATTCCATCAGCTTCAAAAACTTCTGGTTTTAATTGGTAAAAGTCTTCTCTTTCTGCTCCTTGATAGTTTAAATCATATAAAATATAAAATACTATATTAACTTTTCTATCTAATTTTTTCATTTGTTCTTGTAAATATAAATAATAGCTATTTATTACATTACATACGTTTGATCTACCTGTTACAAATCCTATTCCTATATTTAGTTCCTTTTTCATATAACCTCCTGTGGATATATTAATCAATAAGCTATATCCCCACAAATTTAATTATACTTGATAGTCAAAATAAAGTCAAATTCTATAAAAATATTAATTTATTAATTCCATGATTTTCCTCATGTAAACATAATATTTATAGTAAATTTCATTATATTATCTCATTATTTCATCTCTTTGGTACATTTTTCATTGTTTTTCATCACTTGATTTCTCTGAAATGACATTATAGTTGCAAGTTCTAATTAATCTATTCATAATTGCTAAACCTAATCCATCTAGTTTAACCCCCTCTATAATAATTAAACTACAATTTAAATTATCTACTTTTCTAAGTAATGAAAATATATTTTTAGAAACATCTTCTAATGATTCTCCCATACTAAAAAACTTAGAAGTATTTATCTTATCTCTATGAGATTCAAAACCTATAACACAAACATCATCTTTTAAAAGTTCATTAATCTTATTAATTCTCATTTCATCATCTTGTATATCAATCAAAACACATTTTGTTTTAGGTGCATAATGTTTATGCTTCATTCCTGGGCTTTCTACTTTCTCATCTTCTGAAACATCGTTTAAAACATGAGAATCTATTCTAACTTGTCCAACAATATTTTTTATATCATCAGCAGTAATTTTACCTGGTCTTAAAATAGTTGGAATATCTCCTATAACCTTAACTACTGTTGACTCTAAACCTATATCTGTATTTCCTCCATCAATTAAAGCAAATACTTTTTCTCCAAGTTCTTCTTTTATATCTTCAATGTTAGTCCCACTTGGTTTTCCTGATACATTAGCACTAGGCGCAGCTATTGGCTTTCCAAATTTCTTAATTATAGTATTAGCAATTTTATTGTTTGGCATACGTACAGCAACAGTACTTAAATTAGCTGTAACAGTACTTGGAACAATATCTTTTTTATCTAAAATTAAAGTAAATGGTCCTGGCATAAATGCATCTATTAATTTTCTTTCTACTTCTGAAATATTAGATACACATTCTTCTAACATTTTAAAATCTGATACATGTAAGATTAAAGGGTTATCTGCTGGTCTTCCTTTTGCTTCATAAATTTTTTTAATAGCAAAACTATTAAAACCATCTGCACCAATTCCATAAACTGTTTCAGTTGGAAATACAATTAACTCTCCATTTTTCAAAGCATTAATAGCATCTTTTAATTCTTCATTTTTGATATTCTCTTTCCAATCATATAATCTAATCATATTAATAATCACCCTTTTTAATTCAGTCTAATCTATTATACTACAAATTGTCGAACTATGCAAAAAATAATGTACAAACATTAATTTAAGGTATATAATAGCTTTATAGTAATCTAAAAAACAGGAGGGATTATCTATGAAATTAGAAAAATTATTAGAGGGTCTTGAAATAGAAGAAATTGTTAATACTCTAGACTTAGATATAACAAATATCCATTCAGACTCAAGAAAAATTAAGCAAAACGGTCTATTTGTAGCTATTAATGGCTATTTACAAAAAGGTATTGATTATTTAGATAAAGCAATTGAAAATGGTGCAATTGCAGTTATTGTTGAAAATGATGTAGATATACATACATTACCAAGTAATATTACATATATAAAAGTAAATAATACAAGAAAAGCACTAGCTCAAGCAAGTTGTAATCTTTATGATAACCCATCAAAAAAGTTTAAATTAATAGGAGTTACAGGAACAAAAGGAAAAACAACAACAACTTTTATGATAAAATCTTTGCTTGAAAGTCATGGACTAAAAGTAGGTTTAATTGGAAGTATCGCTGTATATATTGGAAATGAAAAAATTGAAGACACAGACAGAACAACACCAGAAAGTATAGAAATTCAAAAACATTTTGCACAAATGGTTGAAGAGAATGTTGATGTAGTAATTATAGAAGTATCTTCACAAGCATTAAAACTAGAAAGAGTAACCGGTTGTGACTTCGATATTGGCGTATTCACTAACCTAACAGAAGACCATATAAGTAAAAATGAACATAAAGATATGGAAGAATATTTTAATTGCAAATGTATGCTTTTTGATATGTGCCATACAGGTTTTATAAATGCAGATGATAAAACAGTTATAACAATTAAAGATAAAAATAAAACATGCAACTTTAAAACATTTGCTATTGAAAATAAAGCAGATATAGTTGCAGATGATAAAACTTTAACAATAACACCAAATTATATAGATTTTACAGTTCATATGGATGGTAAAGATGAAAATTTTGAAGTACCTATTCCTGGTAGATTTAGTGTATATAATTCTTTAGGAGCTATAAGTGTAGCTCATGAATTTGGAGTTACACCATATGAAATGAGAAAAGCTTTAAAAGATTTAAGAGTTCTTGGAAGAAATGAACTTGTTCCAAATAAATTAGGATTAAATATTTTAATAGATTATGCTCATACACCATCAAGTTTAGAAAGCATTTTAGAATCAGTAAGATCATATGCTAAAGGAAGAGTAATTTGTGCTTGGGGTGTTGGTGGAGATAGAGATAGTAAAAAACGTCCAATAATGGGGGAAATCTCAGGAAGACTAGCTGATTATACAATATTAATGTCAGACCAAGTTCGTACTGAAGACCCATTAAAAATTTTACAAGATATTGAAGTTGGAGTAAAAAAATCTGGTGGTGATTATACAATCATTGTTGATAGAACTGAAGGAATTAAACATGCTTTAGAAGTTGCTACTCCAGAAGATATTATTGTAATTCCTGGATTAGGACATGACTTATACCTAGAAAGAAATCATGTGAAATATCCTTATGATGAAAGAAAGGTTATAGCTAAATTAATCGATGAAATGATAGAATCAGGAGAAAAATCTCTTGCAACTAGTATATAAAAATTAATAAATTATTAAACTAAATATTGAAATCTAAAAAAAGTAGGTAAAATAAAATCAATTTTTTTAAGTACAAACGGAGACTTTTAAACATTTCTTAAAAAAATTGACTGAGGGTGCACAGAGCTTGTATGTGGAGAGGCTCAGTCAATTTTATTTAGAAATGATAAAAGTCGAAGAAAAGTCCTTAGAAAAAATTGATTTTATTTTACCTACTTTTAATAAATATCAAAATTAAAAATAATTTATTAATCTCTTTATTCTAATTAATACATTTTTCTTCTGATTCTATCATATCTATTCTCTCTAAATCCTTGATTGCGGGATTATATAAACTTTTTCCAGTATAATCAAATCTAGAACCATGGCAAGGACAATCCCAAGTCTTATCTAAATTATTCCAGCTAAGCAAGCAACCCAAATGAGTACAAATAGGTTTTACAGTAAAAATATCTCCCTTAGCATTTTTATATAAACCTATCTTTACACCATCATACTCTAAAACATGACCCGTATCATTCTCTATCTTATCAATATCAAGTTCTTTTACTTTAAACTTATTAATAACAAGTGAATTAGCAGTTTCCTTAATCATATTTCCAAGTTCTTCATTATTTTTAATAGGATGAAGCCTTGTAGACTTAAATACATCTTCATACTCATTCTCTCTTCCCAAGATTTTATCAACTATAATATTTGCAGCAACATTAGAAGAAGTCATTCCCCACTTATTAAAGCCAGTACCAATATACACATTAGGCATCAAATTAGAAAACTCACCAATATACGGAATTTTATCTAAACTTATGCAGTCCTCTGTATTCCACTTATATAATACCTTACAGTCAGGATAATATTTTCTCACCTCATCTTCTAAAATAGAATATGCATGAGATAAATCAATCTTACTACCAGTTTTATGGTCACATCCTCCAACTAATAAAATCTTTTTATTTCCCATTTTAGCAAAACGATACGAATAAATAGGTTCTTTACTATTTATATACATACCATTAAAAGATTTATCTCCAATATCCACACCAATTACATATGAGGTAGATTGATACATCTTCAAAAAATAATATCCTAGTCTATCAATAAAAGGATAATGTGATGCTAAAATAACATATTTAGCCCTAACCTGTCCTCCATCATTAGTATAAATCTCATACTCATTTCCGCTTCTTTTCACATCATAAACCAATGAATCAGTATAAATTTTCCCACCATTCTCAATAATTTTATTAACTAAACAATTCATATATTTTACTGGATTAAACTGAGCTTGATTTGGAAATTTAATTGCACCTAAGACCTTAAAAGGAAGATTAGTATCAGTTACAAATTCGCTATTAAATCCAAGTAAATTAACTGCTTCATTTTCTAATCTTACTTTCTCTACTTCGTCAGAATCAGTTGTATATACAAAAGCATCTTGATTTTCAAAATCACATTCAATTTTCTCATTTTTAACAATATTTCTTATATTTTCTAATCCACATTGATTAGCTTCTAAATATTGCCTAGCTAAATCTTCTCCAAGAGAATCAATTAAATATTTATAAATAAGATTATGCTGACTAGTAATTTTAGCAGTAGTATGACCACTCACCTTTTCTGCAATATTATCTTTCTCTAAAAGAACCGTATTAACTCCTTTTTTACTCAAATAATATCCACATGTAATACCGAAAATTCCTCCACCAATAATACAAACATCAGTTAAAATATTCTCATTTAAACTATCAAAACTATTATTAATTTTATCATGTTCTAACCATAATGAACTCATAAAATATTCCTCCAATTAATAATAGTATTCTCTAATAAATAAAAACTTATTATAAAAATGTCAAAATGGGGACTAAGATGTTTGACACACTTTTTAAAAATTCTCTCTAGCCCAATAGAATAAATATTGTTGAGCAATTCCTGCTTTATCACCAAATAAATTATCAGCAGCAAGTTTAATATCCTTTTTGCTCACTTTCGTTTCATCTTCATTATGTATGTATAAAGTATTCATAACACGTCTCACCCATACATCAATAGGAAAACTATCAAAACGTTTAAGAGCAAAAAGCATAATACAATCAGCAACCTTTTCACCAACACCATCAAGCTTTAATAACTCTTCTCTAATCACATTAGTATCATTAAGGTTCTCTAGCTCATTCAAACTAACTTCATTACTTGCTATCATTTGTGTAGTTTTAAAAATCCTCTTATCTCTAAAACCAGTACCAAGTTCACGCAAATCAGAAACAGATAACTTAGATAATTCAGCTACTGTTGGAAATAAATAATATTCTGTTCCTTCCCATTCTACCTTTTTTCCAACCTTTTTAGAAATCCTATCAATAATCCCCTTTATTCTTGGAATATTATTATTAGCTGAAATAATAAATGAAATTATTGTTTCCCATAAATCTTGATTCAAAATACGAATCCCATGACCAAACTCAATACTTTTTCTCATATTATCATCAATATTTTTAAGTTCATTCTTAAAAATATTATAATCAGTACCTAAATCAAAATATTCATATACAATAGAATTAATATCTCCATTAAGAACACCTTCAAAACAAACCGTATTCTTATTTTTAGAAACACGTAATACTCCGCTATTTATAACACCTATATATGAACCATCCTCTTGCTTATTCCATCTAAAACACTGTCCACAATCAAATATATGTTCTAGTTCAAAACAATCCATATTTTTCAAAATTAATTTTTGTTCTTTCATTTAAATACCTCACTTAAAACTATTACTATCTATTGTTACAAAATTATATAACATAGAATATCACAAAACCTCTTAATAGTAAATATAGCTTTTAAATGAAATATTAGAACTATTATTCAACAGACTTAAATCCTAAACCATATACTTCTCTTGCATTAGAAACAATAAAAAAAGCATCTTTATCAATTTCATAAACTTTCTCTCTAAGAATTGTTATATCTCTTCTAGGCATAGCACTCATTATTACAATTTTATCATTTTCTGAATATGAACCTTTACCATAAATCTCAGTAGCACCACTATTTAACTCATTATGAATCATATTAACAATTTCTGTGCTTTTATCAGAAACAATAAAAACTAACTTAGAAAAATTAATACCCTCAAAAATAATATCTATCATAAGACCATCAATAAAAATAGCAATAGCAGAATACAATCCTACTTCAAACTCTCTAAAACAAATTACATTCAATATGACAACACAAATATCTATAAAACCAAGTAAATTACTATTTGAAAGCTTTATTTTATATGAACGTAATATCTGAACAATTAAGTCTGTTCCACCAGTAGATGTATGAGCTTTAAATATGATTCCTGTTCCTATACCTATTAAAAATCCACCATAAATAGAAGAAAGTAACCTATCATGTGTAATTAAAGGTAACGATTCAAATATATCAATAAAAAATGATAATAAAACAGTTCCAATAATTGTCCTAAATAAAAATTTTTTTCCTATCTTTATATATGCAAAGATAAAAAAAGGTATGTTTAAAATAATTACAGTCATACCAACATTCCAGTTAAAAAAATAATAAAAAATTGTAGCTATACCTGTAAAGCCACCTGATGAAAGTTTATTAGGAAGTAAAAAGCTCCCCATTCCAAGTCCTGCAAATAAAGTACCTAAAAAAATTAAAATTATATCTTTAAAAAATTTATTTATCTTCATAAAAAAACACCTATACATTTAGTATAAGTGTTTTACAAAAGTTTATACGTTTTCATTTTCATCTAAGAAATTAGTATATACTTTAGTTACTTTTATATTAATTTTTCCATTCTTCATTTTTTTGCTCTGTTTAATCTTTACATCAACATCATAATAATCTTTTAATTTTATAATATTCTCTCTTTTATAGCCTACAACATTATTAACATTTTCAGGACTAGTTGTAATCTCAACTTCTTTAACTTTTGTATTATATGACTTTATTTTCTTTACAATAGTATCATAATTTATAGAAGCCTCAACAAGTTGTCTAAAAGTTTCATGATATGGCCCTGCAACAACCTCACTATTTTCGTTTTTAGATATATCTGAAATTGTATCTGTTGATTGCAAGCCAACACGAATAACATTTATATTTTTATTTGCAAAAAAATAGCATAATTCTTTGCATCTTTCCACAGCTTGCTCCACTGAAAGTGGAAAATATGTACCATCTAAATATTCTTCTTCAAGCTCTGTACCTTTTAAAACTAAAACTGGATAAATTCTCATCATCTTAGGTTTTAATTTTGCTAAATCTTTAGCAGTATTAAGTTCATCAAGCAACGTACTTTCTGGAAGACCTACCATCATTTGATGTCCTAATGTAAAACCATAAAAATGTATTAATCTTGAAGCTTTCTTAACATCTTCAAAAGTATGATTTCTTTTACTTTTCTCTAAAATATAATCATTTGTTGACTGCACTCCTAATTCAATAGTTTTTACTTTATATTTTTTAAGCAATTTTAATCTTTCTTTATCAATATAATCTGGTCTAGTAGAAACACGTATACTATCTACTTTTTTTGCTTTAATAAACTCATATGCAGCTTTTAGTAAAGCTTCTTGTTTTTCAATTTCTATACCAGTAAAGCTACCTCCAAAAAAAGCAATTTCAGTATATTTATTTTTTTCTTTAAAACTATTTAAATAATATTCTACTGTTTCTTTAACATCCTTTGGTGTAACCTCTTTAGTTTGTCCACTAATAGTTTTTTGATTACAAAAAGTACAATTATTTGGACAACCTAAATGAGGAACAAAAATAGGAATAATATAACGTTTTTTCATATATGCTCCTTTATATAATTTCTAAAGCTATTCTAGCAGCTTCCATTTCTGCGTTCTTCTTATTTTTTCCTTTTCCAGTAGCTAAAAATTTTCCATCACAAGTTACATCAACTATAAATGTCTTATCATGGTCAGGACCTTCTTCGCCAATTACATTATATTGTATTTTAACTTCTCCATGAACCTGTAATTTTTCTTGTAAAACTGTTTTATAATCTTTCATTCCAACATTTTTACTTGCTATTTCTACTGTATCTTTTAAATTATCTAATATAAATTTTTTGCTATTCTCTAAATTACTATCTAAAAAAATTGCAGCAATCACAGCTTCTACACTATCAGCCATAAGTGCTTTTTTACTATTTTGAGAGTGTTTCTCACTTTTTCCTAAATACAAGAAATCACTAAAATTATGTCTCTCTGCTATCTTAAATAAACTATCTTCACAAACAACATTAGCCCTAACTTTAGTCATTTCTCCTTCTGATAGCTTTTTATATTCTAAAAATAAATATTCACTAATAATAAACTCTAAAATACTATCTCCTAAATATTCTAATCTTTCATTACTTTTAACCTTATTCTCATACGCATATGAAGTATGTGTTAACGCTTCCATTAGTAAATTTTTATTCTTAAAATAATAACCTATACTTTCTTCACATTTACTTAAATCCATACGTCTCACCTCCTATAAATAGCATTTTATAATCTTAAATAATTTTTATCAAGTATTATTTCACAATTTTAAAAAAATATTTGAATATATTTGTAATTATAACATTATTTACAAAAAAAGTAAAATAACA
>CANCZH010000058.1 GCA_947382445.1 uncultured Clostridium sp.
TAGCAACATTGTCACATATATAACTACCATTTTCTATTGTAAAAACGTCATTTATCCCAATGTTTTTTGGCATATCTTTTTTACTTATTTCTACTTCTTCTATTTTACTATTTTCTATCTTTAATACTTTATAAACATCATTATCATAGTGTTTTTTATTATCTAACCAATATGTTTTTTTACTATCTTTTACAAAGTATATTGATTTATCATTTCTAAATTTTTCTACATACTCTAATATGATATCTCTTTCCTTCCATATTATTGTGTTTTTATTTCCAGTTGTTAAATTGTTTTTAGACAATATTTCTTCTATTATTGGAATCTCCTCACTTTTAAAATTCAAATTATTTTCTAAATAATTTGACATTTCATTTATAAAATTTTTCACAAATTTTCTCTCTTTGAAATTATTAAAAACATCATTTAGTAAATCTAATCTCAATATGTTTTTTACTCCTTTATTTTTTAATTTTAAATTGGAAAATACTATTGACAAATAGTAGTAAGAATTAAAGTAAAAAAATTATATATTGTTTTACAAAAATTTACAATAGCTATTTAATTTTTTCATGACTTTCTCCTGTTTCATAATCTATTACTATTCCTGGTTGTACATTATAACAATAAACATTAAAGTGAATTCCTTGTCCATTATCTTCAATAGACCATGCTTCCATTTGCACTCCACTTGCTAATTTGTTATTATCTTTAAATATGGGAGTAACTCTATAAAGTACATGATTATTAGGGTAGCTTCTAATATATTCTGCAACAACATTCTCAAATGGTAACATTCCTTCTGTATTTAGATATCTCGTTCCTGTAATTAAATTTCTTTTATTTGCATTTTCTCCTGCAAGTTGCCAACCAATTAGATGACAACGATTATATAAATACTTATCTTTTATTAGGTTATCATATCTTTTTTGTACCCAGCCAGAAAGATCCTTTATATTTCCTATTTCGCCACGTTCTTCTCCTTCTTTTGGCATTATTTCCTTACAAATGTTTGCAAAAGCTACTCCACTTTTGCCATTTTCCCATTCACTATATTTTTCAAATGCTTCTGTTGTATAATCTTCTTCATTGAAATATGGCATATTATTGTTTATTTCAACATAAGGGCTTGATATATATTCTGGAATTGTGGATAAATCAAATGCTATATTTTCTTGTACTATACTAGGCGTAGTATTTGTTTCATTTGTCTTTTCTATATCTTGATTTATATTTTCAAAAAGTATAATACAAATTATTATTGCAGTTGTTGTTATCCATTGCAAAATGCTTTTTCTCTTACTTCTTCTACTCATACTTATACCTCTTATTGTATATTTTTCTATTCTAAAATATATATAATAAAAATATTTATATTTCAATATTATAAATAACTTTTATTAAATTAAGCATAAGAAAAAAGCGGATACATCTATCCGCTTTGATTGTAACTTCAAGTTTTAATATTTTATTCTTTAGATTCTTTAGAATCTTTAGAATAAATCACTTGAAGCGATATTTCCCAAAACTTTTGAAGTTCTTCGCTTGGAAATTTCAAAATTATTAAGTATATTGTGTCTGTCAACTTTTTTTCTGCTAAAAGAACACCGCTTGATTTGGCTGCAAAATCTTTGGTCCTTCCAAGTATTGCTTCTGCCTCTGTCCGAGTCTCCCCAGACAAAACATACCCTTTGCAAAAATCCATTTGTTGTACCATAGTCTACCTCCTAAATAATTATTCATAATATAATTGTACTATGTTTTTATGTAAACGTCAAGTGTGTATCTGTACTATTAATTCTCCAAATTTTTTCATATTTTATCACTTCAACTAATCTATTATTTGTGTTACTCAAATAAATTTAAACATAAAAAAAAGCGGGTACAGATACCCACTTCTCTCATTATTCAGTTTTTTATTATTTTATAACCTGAACAGAAGCTTCCCACATATTTAATGAAGCCTCATTTGGAAACATCACCACTATTAGCGTCTTGTACGTATCTACTTGCCGCTCCGCTAATATCTTGCTGCTACTCTTTGAAGCCCAGTCATATGCCTTTCCGAGCTCCATAGATATTTGTGTATCATCCTTCGCTTCCAATAAGTAACTCTTATACATTGCAACTTCCTTAATCATAAGGACACCTCCTAATAAAATTCTATATAATTATTATAACTTTGTTTTATGTAAACGTCAAGTATATTTTCACATTAATAATATTACTTCTTAGAATCAATTATATAATTAATCAAATAAGAAACCATTTCTTTATCTTTTTCTTCAAAATTATTAAAAGATTTATTCAAAAAACTATCTGTATGGATATTAGAATTATCTATAACACCAGAAAAAATAGAATTAGTATCAGTATGTAAAGCTCTACAAATATCAATTATTGTATTAACACTTATTCCACTTTTTCCTCTTTCAATTAAACTCACAAAGTGAGATGATTTATTTATTCTTTCAGCAAGCTCCTCTTGAGAAATTCCCTCCAAATTACGAATTTGTTTTATATTTCCTCCTAATATCTTTGAAACATCATAAAAATTTTCATTTTCTTTCATATCATGCACCTCTATTAAAAATAATATCAGTAATGTAAGTGCTGCTACTAGTTAGTGTCACTTACAGAAATACTAAAAATAATTATTGGTATTTACATTTTTAAAAACTAGTGCTACAATCAAAATTAAGCAAATATATGAAATATATAACTTGTAAAACAATTATCAGATAAGTTCTTTCATAAAAAATTTATTAAAAAGGAGATACAAATGAAAAAAAATTTTCTATTTAAAACAGCTATAATTATATTAATCATAGTGTCACTTACTATCTCATTAATACTAATTTGTAAAAATATTTTTACTTTTAATATTTTTGAAAATATAAAACAACATATAAGTAAACAAACTGAAAATAATGCATCTGAAAATATAACTGTTATTGATGTAACGAATTTAGAAGGAAATGCAATTATTGAACATGAACATACATTTAAAACAATGTATGATGAAAATAATCATTGGGAAGAATGTATTACTTGCGAACAAAAACAAAATATAATATCACATAGCTATAATAAAACATGGTCTAATGGTGTAGAATCATGTCAAAAAGATCGACATTACACTAACTCATGTAATTGTGGCTATTCTTATATAGGACATAAGCCTTGTACATGGAACCCTGAAATATATGGCACAACTGTGTATATGCACGTAAGGAGATGTAGCGTTTGTAATGACGAAATATATCACCAATATTATGATAATAAAAAAAATCTACATTCAGCACTATATACTAGTAATGCTTTTTCATCTAACCCCGCATTTCAATATTGTACATTAAAAGATGGAACACAAATAAATTGTAAAAACGGTGGAACATGTAGTGTTTGTAAAAAAGTTTGGTCTCCAAATCAACATTCTCTAACTGTAAATTCTTCTACTGGTGAAATATATTGCAGATATTGTTCCACAACATATGGAACATTTTCTCAAATAATAGAAAGAAACAAGTTGGCTCCTGGAACATACACAATCACTAATTCTTATAATCTTAAGAATGGTGCCGAATTAAACATAGACAGTACTAAAAAAAATGGTTATTTTAGGAATATTCCTGGAGTACTTTCAGAAAATAATCTAGCAATACCTGGAACATCAAGTAAAGTCTTTGATATTGTCTGCAAAGCTACATTTAATAAATCTTGGAAAAATCCATACCAAGCATATACTCGTATAATTGTAAATATAAATAATATTGAATGTTATCTTGATAGTCTTCCATTTTATATATATCCAGATGTACAGAGCCCTACAATTGAAGAAATAACTACTACAAATAGTGAATTATTAACTGAATGGAGTAAAACAAAACCTATTACAATTACTGGTACTGAAAATTGGACTAATACAGTAAAAGTTAAAATTCTAGATGACACAGAAAAAGTTATTTTTGAAGGTGAAACAGTAGTAACTAATAATAGTTATTCAATATCTTGTACACCTGATGTTGAATGTGATACAAATGGTAGAACATTTAAGTTAATTGTTACAGATGCATGTAATAATTCTACTGAGCAAAAATTTATAATAAGTAAAATAGATAATATTCCACCCAAGCCAATATCAGATACACTTGTAAATGAAAGTTGGACAAAGTCAAAGAACTTTACATTTAAAGCAATTGATAACGGAATAGGCAATGTTCAGATAGCTTTTCATAATATTAAAGACTTACAATTATCAACACTAAACGAAAATAATGAATATATAAGAAATTACAAATTTATTGGAGATGTATATACACCCAAAGAATTACCTGTTTTGTATCAAGATGGTCTCAGAAACACATCTATACAAAAAATTATAATAGATAAAATTGATAATACTGCTCCAACCATAACAGATGTAAACATTCATAATAATATAATAACAATTGAATCAAATGATGAACATCCGCTACTTGGAAACGGCTCAGGAGTTGTAAAGTATAGATATATAACAAGTACTGAAAAATTAGAAAATCCTACAATTTCTGAAACAAATAGCATAGAAATATCTATTAATGATACTTTAACTATAAACAACATATATCAAATAAAATATATCTATATTATAGCAGAAGATTTAGTAGGAAATATAAGTGATATTTATGAATTTAAGATTCCTGAACTTGTATTGACTAGTAATGTAAATCTTGATAATGAAAAAGGTAGTATTATTTTAGATTGGTCTGATTATGATATTACTGACAAATATTTTGTTATATACAGAAAAAAAGAAATGTTAAGTAATTGGGAAATTATTTTAGAATTAAATCAAAAATTTAATGGTAATAGTTTTACAGATACTTTTGCAAATGATGAAACTCCACCAAATGTACCTAATATTAATATAGAAAAAAATATTGAAAATAATAATATAAAAATTATTTCTACATCTAATGACAATGGAACACACTATTCTTATTACATTGAAGCATATGATAAAAATAACATCTCAGAATTACTAGCCATCTCAAATCAAATCTAGATTTAATAGAATAAAAACTTCAGTAGCATTACTGAAGTTTCTATGTTTTAAAATGTGAAGCAAAAGTCTCCCAAAATATTTAGAAATATTTGCTTACATCAATTAGTATTTGCAATTGATTTGCATTTGTAATTGAACAAATAAAAAGTTTATTGATTCTGTTGTCTTCATACAGAAATTTCCATACTGCAAACTCACCTTCATCAGTATTAATTACATCCTGAAGTATCGTAACTATCACAGGCTCATCAAAAGTAATCATTCCAAAGTCATTCTCATCAGTCGCATCATCTTCATTGATATACCTGTCATAAAACATTCCACATACTCTGTCATACTGGTCCTTTCCAACATAAAACGTCGTATATGGTGCCAAGTTAATTGTGTATTTTTCAATCCTGTTAAACTGCCCCCATGATATATCCCTGTTAAAGCTTTCAAAACTTTCCAGCCCTTGCGATGATACCATTTTAAAGTATACTGAAAATTCTGGTAATGGGATCACCTGTACGTTTCCTAAACTTTTTATAATCGGATTTTCATAACTGACATCAGCTAAGAAATATTCATTATCCACTTGAATCATGTATTCTGCTGGTAAGTAGTCAAACTCTTCTATAATAGCAAACTCAGACTGACTTGCACATGGAATAGTAACCTGGTTCTGCCACCTAACAAATACTACCTCATCTGTTAAGTCAAAATTGAACATTGTCATATTAATCAATGTCCAATACCTTACATCATCTGTCCTTATCTTGAGCAATAATACACCCTCATCTGGTAAGAATTCGTCATCCTTTTCCTTCTTCTCATGGTATATAACCGCTTCCACATTTTCTGTAACCTTTACCAAACCTTTGTTATAATTTATGGTATCACCAAACTTCGCAGGCAAATACAGAGTACTTAGTTCCCCTTTACGTGCCAACAATGCTTTCCCATACTGCTCAAGTGCGTCACACTCCAAAATAGCAATCTGACCACCACCTCTTGAAACTTTGAACCCATCCTGCACCATAGTTACTTCATAAAAATATTTCCGTTCCATACAAATGCTACCTCCTTATTGTTGGTGATTCTACAAAAGTAAAATCGTTATTAATTGTTACTGTCTGCATAATTATATTATAATTTACATAATTCGTCAACATTTTTAATATTTAATTTGAAACGGCCAATAATTCCAAATTAGCACTATTATAAGCTTCAATATAATATTCATATTTGTTTCCGCCATCACTAGATGATGCATTTATTTTTATATTATTATCATCAATATTTCCAGTTATATTAATATTGGGTATATTAGGAGCTTCTTTATCTACTGCAAAAGTATCTATAAAACTACTAGCATTAAATTTTTTGTCTAGTCCTATAATAATATCCCATGTATCTACATTTTCCTCTCTTCTATAAATAGCAAAATATTTATCTGAAATATCATAATCCGGCCATTCTAAAATTACACTACCTTTTTCATTATCAAGATTCACACTACTAATTAACACTAATTCAGGAATTTTAACTTCATAAACATCACTTATATTTCCTACTAAATCTTCTGCTATAACATATACATATTTAACCTCATAAATTTTATCTATAACTATTTTTTCATCAACTTTTACTTCTATGCCATTTTCATTAGAAATTATAGGTTTTTCTAGTTTTTCATTACTTGTTATATATTTATATTTAACTACTCCTGATCCTTCACCTAAGCGTTCATGTCTATCATGTGACTCCAAAGTCAAAATATTATTATGAATGCTACTATTAATAATCGTTGGAGCTGTATTATCAAGTTTATCTATTGTTACTTTTTGCATACACATATTGCCAAGTCCATCTTGATATAAAACTGGTAACTCTTTTGGATTATACACATCTCCAATAAACTCATACTCTCTTATATATTCATTATTTTCATTTAAAATTGCCTTATTTAAATCTTCTATATTATCAAATGCTATTGATACATTACCTATTCCAGAATCAATTGCTTTAAATGTAAATCTCCTTAACTTAGACCAGCTACCAGTTATATTTGTATCAGATGTTGGCTTTGGTGAAACATTATCAACTTTACTTATTGTAAACTCTTTTTCTGCACTATTTTCACATGTATCTGTAACAATTACTTTAAAAGTTCTACCATTTGTATCGCATTCAACATCTGGCGTGCATGATATTGAATAAACACCATTATTATCTGCAATAGTTTCTCCCTCAAAAATTATATTATCTTTATCATCTAAAATTTTTACTTTTAGATTTTTACAATAATTTTCTGTTCCAGAAATACTAATAGGCTTTGTTCTACTCCATTCAGTCAAATCTTCACTATTTTTCATTGTTATAGATTCAATTACAGGAGGTGCATCATCTGGAACTAAACCTAATCTAAATATATAATCTTCTACTTCTATTGTTTTATTATTAATTGTTACATAATAAGCAAAATATTTGTCATAAGCAGTTTTAATAACATCTTTGTACTTAATAGTAGTTCTTATAGTAAATTCAGAATTTGATTTTTTATCTACTAGTTCCAAACTAGCAATATCAAAAGTACTTGAATGATTCAGCATTGGATTAGTAACACCTTTATAAGCTACTTCACTATTAAATTTATATGTTGAATCTATTGTATATTCAATTGGAAGAGTATTCGGAATTTTTCTAACAGTATAAGTAACTGTTCCATACTCTTTTCCACACAGTCTACATTTCATTTTATCTAAATCAATATAATTATTTAATAAATGCATTCCTACATCATAATAAGCATTACATTTTACACATCTTCCTCCATGGAAACAATCTAATTTTGTTCCATTAGATGTATAACATCGTTCTACTGGATTCATTCTAATGTAATGTCTTCCATGAGTTGTTGATGAGCAAATCTTATAATCAAAATATGAAGAACAGTCATATTTTCCATTCCATGTACAAGGTGCATAATCTATAAATGAATATCCACATTTATTGCATGTATTTGTTGCATAATTTTCAACATAGCAAGATTCTTTACCTAAAGCCCAAACTTTTTGTATTTCATGTTTACTTTGTTCTTCTATTTCACCACAAATTGTACATTCTTCCCAATGATTATTTTCATCATACATTGTTTTAAATGTATGTAAATGATCAATAGTTATACTTCCGTCTAAATCTGTAACATCAATAGTTGTAATATCACCTAATTCGGAATTTGATTTTTCTTTGTTCTTCATTACTTTATTTATGTTTTCAATAAAATTAATTTTATATATATTTTCTAAAAATAACACTAGTCCTATTGTTAATAAAATCCAAATTATAATAACTACTTTCTTCTTCATTTGTTCCTCCTAGATTTTTGTTAATCTAGTTTCACTATATCTCATTATCTTTTCAAAGTGTAGTAAATTGTGCTAAATATGATATATTAAATATACATAAAATAGTTTATTAAAAAAGTTGTTATCTTATAATTAAAATAACAACTCTTTTATATATATTTATTTATTTTCTTCTTTTTGTTCTCCAAAAACTTCTTTATAGCCAAGTGCAAAAGCTGCAATAACTATAAGTAAAAATGACATTGCCTTCCATACTCCACTTTCTAGTAGTATTATTGCAAACATTCCAAGTGAAGCACTAACACAATATAAAATTAAAACAGACTCTTTTTGTGAAAAACCATGTTTTAATAATTTATGATGTAAATGTCCTGCATCAGGTTTCATAATACCTTTTAAAGACTTATTTTTAATTACTCTTCTTATTATTGCAAATACTGTATCAAATATAGGTAATCCAAGTACAATAATTGGAGCTACAATAACTAAAGCTGTATATGTTTTAGCAACTCCTAATATAGAAATAACTGCAAGTGAAAATCCTAAGAAATTAGAACCTGTATCACCAATAAATGTTTTGGCAGGATTTAAATTATATGGTAAAAATCCTGCTAGTGCACCAATTAATGCAGTAATTAAAATTATTGATACAAGTGGTGAACCATTAAGTGTAAATATAATTAGCATAGAAACACATGAAATTATTGATATTCCTGATGATAATCCATCTAATCCATCTATTAGATTAATTGCATTTGTTATTCCAACTATCCAACCAATCGTAATAATTATTGAAACTGTATGCAAGAAGTTTACTGAATCACTGAATCCTTTAAATATTCCTAAATTGCTTATATCTATTCGAATTCCTGATAAAACTACTACACTAGCAGCAACTAACTGAACAATTAATTTTGTTACAGCTGAAAGTCCTTTAACATCATCTATAAAACAAGTAACTACTATTAGAAACATTCCTATAAAGTAACCACATAATTTCAAGTGATAATTTCCATCAACTAAATTAAGTTGGCTTTCTAATATTAAACTTATTAATAAATATGATATTGAAACTAAGAAACCTGCAACAACTGCAACTCCTCCTAGTCTTGGCATTACTACTTTATTTATTCTTCTTTCATCTTTTGGGCTATCTACTGCACCTAATTTTTTTGCTATGTTAATTGTTTTTGGCGTCATCATAAATGTGGTTATAAAGGCCAATAGAAAAGCAATAATAATATCTCCCCACATAGTATTTCTCCTTACTTCATATTTTCTTCTTCTATTTCTTTTATCATTATTTGTCTATCATAGTATCTTCCACCTAAAGTTTCAGATTTTTCCCATGTTTCTATTATTGAAATAGCTTTATCTGTATCAAGCCAGTCTCCTGACAAGATTAACACATTAGTATGGTCCATTTCTTTACCATGTTTAGCTGATTCTTCGTCTAAACAAACTCCTGCACGTATTCCTTTAAATTTGTTTGCTACTATACACATTCCTATTCCTGAGCCACAAACTAAAATTGCTTTATCTTTTTTTAAATCTAATCTTTTGCAAACATCTTTTGCAATTAAAGGATAGTGTGTTATTTCTTTTGAGTTTGTTCCACAGTCTACATATTCAATTTTCTTTTCATCAAAATATTTTTTTATGTTTTCTTTTAAATCAAATCCTCTATGGTCTGCTCCTAAAAAAATCATTTATTTCTCCTTTTTTCTTGTATTTGCCTTAGTATACCATTGGTATGCACTTATTACAACATTTTTTTCAAAAAAGATACCAATATAAAATA
>CANCZH010000059.1 GCA_947382445.1 uncultured Clostridium sp.
AATCAGTAACTAGAATTTGCTTTTTCTATATAGATTTTACTTTTTTAATTCACCAATAAAATCAATATGGATAAAAGTTTGACCTAAGTTACGATTTTATGTTTACTTATAATTATTTGTGTGATATACTACTAATAATAGTTTCTGTTTGAATAATGAGTGTGGTTACTATTGCACTTAATTCAGAAGCTAAAATGTTCTTGCTTTCTTTTTTTTATATGGAGGTATTATATGCAGATAGATTTAAACGAAAAAATGGAAGCAGTGGCAGGCAGAGGAAAATTTCATTTGATTGCTATCATTTATCATTCAGACTATGAAAGAAGAAGAAAGGCTCTTTTCAAAGAGGGTTTTGCTTTGGCACAGATGCCGACGACTAACGATGCTGTAAAAGCAAAATACAACATCAGTTGGAAGAGGTGTGAAGTGAAGAATTTACCGAAAGTTTGGGATTCTGATACCATAATCAAAGAACGGCTAGAACTGACCCAAGGTCAGAGGTTGTGGCTTCTGTCGACAGAAGCCAACAATCAGAAAACACAAAAAATGTAGTGTAGTATATTGGTAGAGGCAAGAACATTAAAAAGAAAAATGAGAGATGCTTGTGGTTTTCCACTTGCATCTCTTTTCATAAATTTGGCACAACAACAAATTAACAGAAAGCCAAAGAGAAAAGTAAAAATTATGCTAATTTAATGTCTTTCTGATTTGTTCTTATTTAAAATATATATGAGCTAATTTTTCAAATGCTGGTAATGAATTTTTTATTATTTCTGTTGAAACACAATATGCAATTCTGACATGTCCTGGACACGCAAATGAACTACCTGGAACAAACAATAAGTTGAATTCTTTTGCTTTTTTGCAGAATTCCTTGTCATTTTCAATAGGAGATTTTAAAAATATATAAAAAGCACCTTGTGGCTTTGTACATTCAAATCCATATTTTATAAATGAATCATATAAAAGCTGTCTATTTTGATTATATATAGTCAAGTCTATTTTTTCATTAGTGCATCTAGTTATTATTCTTTTAAGTGACGGTGTCAAGTTAACTATATTTTCTTGTGTTAATGAAGTTTGAAAGTTATTACTATTTTGCATTTCATTTGGAACTACTATATAACCTATTCTTACATTTGGCAATGAAATTATTTTACTATATGAATACACTATAAATGTATTTTTATAGTATTTTGTTATATAAGGAACTTCTACTTCATCATATACTAATTCTCTATATGGTTCATCTGAAATTATAAATATTTCATGTTTATAGTCTTCTTGTTTTTCTTCTAAAATTTTAGCTATATTTTTTATTGTTTCTTTAGAATATACAATTCCTGTTGGATTATTTGGTGTATTTATTAACACCGCTTTTGTGTTTGGTGTTATTTTCTGCTTAAATTCTTCTATATTTGGCAAAAAGTTTTTTGTGTTTGGTGAAATTGCTACTATTTTTCCATTATATGATTTTATAGAGTTATTATATTCTATATAATATGGTGCAAATACAATTACTTCATCATTTGGATTTAATATGTTTTTAAATATAGTATTTAATCCAGAAGTAGCACCTGCTGTAATTATAATATTTTCCTTATTAAAGTTTGTACCATTTTTTTTGTTTATTGATTTTGATATTATTTCTCTAGTATCTTCACTCATATTTAAATTTTCTTTTAAATTTAATTCTTCTGATGGCACTAGTATTCTAGGACTACCTAAACTAAAATCATATACATTTTCCTTTCCATATATTTTTTCTAGTTTTTTTCCTTCTTCAAATATTTGCGTAATAGTTGAATTATTTGATATCATATTTATTCTCCAATTTTACAATGTTTTTTCTAGTTCTTTTATTTTATCTCTTAACTCAGCTGCCTTTTCAAATTCCATACTAGTTGCTGCTTTTAGCATTTCATCTGTTAGTCTTTCTATTATTTGTTCTGTTGTTTCATTTTTATCTATTTTATATTCTGCTGATATATCTTCAACAATGCTTGCTTTTATTAAGTCTCTTACAGATTTTTGAATTGTTTTTGGCACTATATTATGTTTTTTGTTGTATTCTTCTTGTATTTTTCTTCTTCTATTTGTCTCTGTTAAGGCTCTTTCCATTGAGTCTGTTAATTCATCAGCATACATTATAACTTTTCCTTCTGTATTTCTTGCAGCACGGCCAATCGTTTGTATTAAAGATCTTTCTGAACGTAAGAACCCTTCTTTATCTGCGTCTAGAATTGCAACTAAAGATACTTCTGGAATATCTAGACCTTCTCTTAAAAGGTTAATTCCAACTAGTACATCAAATTCTCCTATACGTAGGTCTCTTATTATTTCCATTCTTTCTAATGCTTTTATTTCGGAGTGCATGTATCTTACTCTAATACCTATGTTACGAAGATATGCTGTTAAGTCTTCTGCCATTTTTTTAGTAAGTGTTGTCACTAAAACTCTTTCTTGTTTTTCAACTCTTTCATTTATTTGGGTAATTAAATCATCTATTTGATTTTCTACTGGTTTTACTTCAATTTTTGGATCTAGTAATCCAGTTGGTCTTATAATTTGTTCTACAATATTTCCATCTGATTGTTCTTTCTCATAATCTGCTGGTGTTGCACTAACAAATATACATTGATGTATTCTTTCTTCAAATTCTGTAAATTTTAATGGTCTATTGTCATATGCTGATGGTAGTCTAAAACCATAATTTACTAGTGAATCTTTTCTTGCTCTATCTCCATTATACATTGCTCTTACTTGTGGAATTGTAGCATGAGATTCATCTATTAATAATAAAAAGTCATCTGGAAAATAATCAAACAGTGTAAATGGTGCACTTCCTGATTCTCTACCACTTATATGTCTTGAATAGTTTTCTATTCCTTGGCAAAAACCTGTTTCTTTTAACATTTCTATATCAAAGTTTGTTCTTTCCTCTATTCGTTGAGCTTCTATTAGTTTATTTTTTGATTTAAAGTATTCTACCCTTTCTTCCATTTCTTTTTCAATGTCTTTTAATGCTCTTTCTAGCTTGTCTTTACTTGTTACATAGTGAGAATTTGGAAATATCATTACATGTTCTCTTGTTGCTATTGTTTTTCCTGTTAGTGGATTTATTTCTGATATTTTTTCAACTTCATCTCCCCAAAATTCTACTCTTACTGCTGATTCTTCTTGATTTGATGGGTATATTTCTAAAATATCTCCTTTGGCTCTAAAAGTTCCTCTTTTAAAGTCTAATTCATTTCTTGAATATTGCATATTGACAAGTTTTTTCATTATGTCATTTCGTGATTTTTCCATCCCTGGACGCAATGATACTATCATATTTTCGTAATCTATTGGGTCTCCTAAACCATATATACATGATACTGAGGCTATTACTATTACATCCTTTGATTCAAATAAAGAAGCGGTGGCTGAGTGCCTTAATTTGTCTATTTCATCGTTTATTGATGCATCTTTTTCTATATATGTATCTGAGGATGCAATATAAGCTTCGGGTTGATAATAGTCATAATAAGAAACAAAATATTCAACTCTGTTTTCTGGAAAGAATTCTTTAAATTCTGAATATAATTGTCCGAGCTAAGGTTTTATTATGTGCTAAAACTAGTGTAGGTTTTTGTACTTTTTCAATTATATTTGCCATGGTGAAAGTTTTTCCGTGAACCTGTAACTCCTAGAAGTGTCTGAAATTTCTTTTCCTCCATTATTCCTTTTGATAAATATTCTATTGCCTGTGGCTGGTCGCCTGTTGGCTTATATTCTGAGTGTATTTTAAACATTTCTTTGCCTCCGTTATATTTTTATTATGACTATTATCAACCTAAAATTTCGTGTAATATACCGAACAAATTCGTGTAATTTGTTCGCCTTTTTTCGTTTTTTTTGTAAACATAAATAGCAATTACACGAATTCTGTCACAAACTCTATACTTTTATTTGTTCTCTCATATCTTCAATTAATTTTAGCGCTAATATTCCATCATCAATATTAGTATCACAAATAGCTGTTTTATCATTATTAAAATAATACTTTATAATTTCTTTTATATCTATAAATACTTTTTTATGTCTAAGATGATGTGCAATCATAATATCTTTAACTTTTCCTCATCTCTTGATTGTATTGCTGTAATTTCGCAAATTTCAGAATCCTTCATTGCTGGAATTGTTCTTTTATATCCACTTCCATTTGCTCCAATTATAATCATTTTAATTTTTGGCACTTCTTACCTCCTAATTATTTCTAATTTTCCAGTATCCAACTTTATCATTTCCTACTCTTTTTAATATTTCTTTTTCTTTTAGAACATTAATATTTCTTTCTATCGTTCTTACAGTAGTTTTTAACTTAGATGCTATTTCTTTTTGAGTTATATTTTGGTTTTGTTCTATCAACTCTAAAATTTTTCTTTGTGTTGAATTTACACCGACATTTACACCGACATTTACACCGACATTTACACCGACATTTTTACTAATCTCGTTTTCTTTTTCATAATTTTTTCTATAAAAAATTATAGTAAAACCTATTTTTTCTTTTCTAAATTCTACTTTTACTTGATTTTCTGTACACTCCTCATATATTCTTCTTATTCCAGAAGAGTATGTTTCTGTATAATTTGATTTGTATAAAATATTAGCAATTATCGGATTTCTAAACACTGAATGTGCCCTATTTTGTATATAATCTTCTGGTGTATATTGTTCTGGAAATGTTCCAGGATTATATATTTCTACTTTATTTTTAAATATTGAAATTTCAGTTCCTTTAGGGTCTTGATATAATCTGTGTGCATAACTATTTATAATAGCTTCTCTTATAGAATCTAGTGGAATTTCTGGATATTCTTCTCTTTTATCTGTTATCTTTACATTCCATATAATATTTTTTCTAATATATTCTTGTCCTATTTTTATTAAATCGAAAATGTTCCCCTCTACTTTATCGATATCGATAAATGTTGTTTTGGTATCTGTTGCAAAAATCGCCATTTGAAGTTCTACATTATTATTATCGCAAAATAAAACCTTTCCTGCATTTAATAATTTATTATCTCTTAATAATCCTAACTTGTTTAAAACATCTTCTTTATTTGTATATTGAAATGGTATTCTCTTAGCTTTATTTGCTCTTTCTATATAATCCTTCAATATTTTTTCATTAACATCGTCTATTGTTTTATCTGAAATTCTTGAGTCCCAACTTTCACTTTCATTTTCTGTTTTTAAGAATATTTTTCTCATTTCAGAAACTGAAAGTTTTTGGTCTCTATCACTTACTCTTATATACGCTCTTCCATCTGCAAAATATGGAACATCTTCTCCATCAAATTCTACTAGAATGCAATCTTTATCTTCTATTTTTACATTGCTTATCTTTGGATAGATTTTTGGCTCTATTTTATTTGAAATAACTTCTGAAATATATCTTAGTGTTTTTCCGCTAACTTCTTGTCCAACTACTGTTCCATCATCTTTTATTCCAAAATATAGTTTTCCATGTCTATGTTTATTTAATATAGAAACAATTGATACTATTGCTTCTTTTAGTTCACTTGTAGATTTTTTTAATTCTGTTATTTCATCTTCTTGAAATTTATTATTCAATCAAAATCACCTTCTTTTCCTTATTTATTATAAAATATATATTGAAATATTTATCAAAAAATTACTTAAATAAATTTAGTAGACATTGTCGACCATTTTTAATAAACTTTTTTGTAAGTTTTCAAAATCAATATTTTCTTTTACACGAATTCGGTCACAAATTTTTTTGTTTGTTTAGTTTTATTTAGTTTTTTTAGGCTTATTTAGTCATTTTTCACTAAACTAAATAAAACTAAAAGGGACTAAAAGTGGCTAAATAAAGCTATTCTTGGTGTTAATCATAATAAGAAACAAAATATTCAACTCTGTTTTCTGGAAAGAGTTCTTTAAATTCTGAATATAATCTTCCGAGCTAAGGTTTTATTATGTGCTAAAACTAGTGTTGGTTTTTGCACTTTTTCAATTATATTTGCCATGGTGAAAGTTTTTCCTGAACCAGTAACACTTAGAAGCGTCTGAAATTTCTTTCCATCTTCTATTCCTTTTGATAAGGCTTGTGGCTAGTCGCCAGTTGGCTTATATTCTGAGTGTAATTTAAACATTTTTTCCTCCATTTATAGCTGATACTATTTCGTTATGAATATTGCCATTAGTAACAAGCATATTATCTATATTTTCTCTTGGATTTCCCTGCAAATTAGTTACTTTTCCTCCTGCCTCTTGTACTAATAATTTTCCAGCAGCAGAACTTAATCCTATGCTTGGTTTTACATTTAGGCAACCGTCAATTTTTCCTGATGCACACCATGCAAGTTCTATTGCGGCTGAAACAATTAAACGTAGACCTCTTACTTTCGAAGCTAATTTTTCCTCTACATTTAATACTTCTTTTATATGTTTTTCATTATAATGTGATGTTAAACAAAACGAAATAATGCTATCACTTAATTTGTCATTTTTTGATACATAAATAGCTTTTCCATTACAAAAAGCTCCTTTTCCTTTAATACAATAATACACGTTGTTTTGGCTGTAGTCTATAATAATTCCTAATATTGTATCTTCATTCTTTCTTAGAGCAACTGATGTAGCAAAAAGGGGAATATTTGATGCAAAATTTATTGTTCCATCTATTGGATCTATAAGCCATTCATATTCACTATTTTTATTATTCTCTCCACTTTCTTCTGCATATATTGAATGATTCGAGAAATTTTCTTTTATGAAGGAAATAATTTTATTTTCCATAAAAATATCTATATCTGTTACTATGTCATTTAGTTCTTTATTTTTAATGTTTTTATTTTTAATTTGTTTTGCTTCATCATAAGCATTTTTTATAACATTTACAATTTTTTCTATAAGATTAAAATCTATTTCCATATTAACCTCCAATATTATTTTTTTGAGTGTTTCTAATTATTTTCTAATTTTCCAGTATCCTACTTTACTTGTTCCATTCTTTGTAATATTTCTTTTTCAAAATAATCTAATATTCCAATAATTCCATTTTCGTCAACATCTCCACCAATATAGAAATGTCCTTTTGGTTTTGTTCTTACATATTCTTTTAATTTTTCACTTGCATTTCCCATGGCTGCTCCATATCCACATAATTCTATAAATTGCCAATCGCTTGTACTATCTCCAACAGCTAAAATGTTTTCTAATGGAACATTAATATTATTTGAAATTTCTATTGCACCTTGTTTTTTTGATATTCCGTGTAGCTGTGATAATTCCAAATTTTAATGGGTTCGCTACTGGATGTATTCCCCAGCTTAATGTTAATCCAGTATTCATTTCTTCAAAAAGTTTTGTAACTCTTTTTTGGTCTTCCTCATCTAATGCAATTGGCATTATTTTAGTTACGTCATATTTAATACTTTCATTTACTATATCCTTTAGAATTACTGGATTGTCTTGTAATATATGAACGTGCTTTGGAGTTATATCATTTTCTTGACTTTCTTGTATAAAATAATTATCTACTGTATAAAATTCTGTATAAACATTGTTAGCAATATACATTTCTAATATATCTTTTACTTTATTTTTATCCATTATATGTTTTTTTACTATTGTATTATCAATTGGATTTATGATAACGCTTCCACCATCTGCAATATGATAATTATTTAATTCTGCATCTTTAATAATTTTACCAATTGAAAAATGTGGTTTTGCTGTACATAAACTAATTGATACTCCTTTGTTTCTTATATCTTTTAGTTTGTTAATAACATCTATGTGAGGGTTTGGAGAGTTAAATCCTATTTTTTCTCCAATAATAACTCCATCAACATCTAATATAATCCCTTTAATACCGTTCATTCTGTTTTCCTCCATTTATAACTAATAATCTTAATCTTTCTTTCCGGTAATAGGTATTCACAAAATATTTAGTCCTCTAAAAAATTATTTCTTTCAAATTTATAAATTGGTACACTGTTTCTTTTGTGCTTTGAATTTTTATGTCTTTTTATTATTTCTTTTTTAGCCAATTCCTCTGTATTGCCTGTTTCTATCATTTCAGCTATTTGACTATATTTTATACCCATTTTTTCTTCATCAGTTAATCCACCTAATCCATCGTTTGGAGCTTTTTTTAGAATTTTTTCTGGAACTCCTAGTATTCTTCCTATTTCTAATACTTCATCTACGGTAAAGTTTCCAATTGGGTTAAAATCTGATCCACTATCTCCAAATTTTGTTGTATATCCTACCATTACTTCACATAAATTTCCTGTTCCAATTACTAGATAATTCAAACTTTGAGCAATTCCATATAATGTAGTCATTCTTAATCTAGGTTTTATATTTATTGTTGCTTCTTTTGATAAATTTTCAATTGATTGTGCATTTATTTCTTTTTCCATTTCTTTATAGCAATTACTTAAATCTACTTTTATAAATTTTACACCAAAAGTTTTTGCAACTAGATCGGCGTCTTCAAAATCACTGTTTTGTGAATTACATGGCATTGATACTGCAACTATATTTTCTTTTCCTATTGCTTTTACTGCCATTGCTAGTACGGTTGCTGAGTCTTTTCCTCCACTGTTTCCAATGACAACTCCATTTGCTCCGGAATTTTCTACATATTGTTTTATCCAATTTATAGCATTTTCCATTTCTTCTTGTAGTTTTTCTTTTTCTAACATGTTAATTTTCTCCTTATTAATATAGTTTGTTTTCTTCTATATATTTTATTACTTCGTCTGGTGCTAAGTATCTTATACTTTTGTTTTCTCTTATTTTCTGTCTTGCAAATGTTGAACTTAGATTACTTGTTATATTGCTTTTTGCTTTTATAAATGATTTTTCATTTTCTTTTAGAAAATTGCTTGATTTTATTATTTCGTCTATATTATCTTTGTCTCTCTCTAATATATATATTTTAAATTCTTTTACTAATTCTTCTGATGTTACCCATGTTTCTAATTCTTTTAAATTATCACTTCCTGTTATAAAGGCAATTTCATTATTGGGATATATTTTTTGGAATTCTCTTAATGTTTCAAGTGTATATAATTGTCTTTCTTTATCTAGCTCTATTCTAGAAACATTAAATTTTTCATTCTTATCACAAACTAATTTTAACATATTATATCTATGTTCGTTATCAATTAAATCTCTTTTTTGATATTTGCTGTTTACAGGTACAAATATTATTTTTTCAATTTCTTCATATTCGTTTATTAACTGCTGTGCTAGTGAAAAATGTGAGTTTAAAGGTGGATTGAAACATCCGCCAAATATTAAAATTTGTTTATTTTTCATTTGGTATCTCCCTAAAATTTTATTAATATATTTCTAATTCGATTGGACAATGGTCGCTTCCTAATATATTTGAATGAATTTTAGCATCTTTTATTTCAGTTTTTATTCTATCTGAAACAATAAAGTAGTCTATTCTCCAACCTATATTTTTTTCTCTTACATTTGCCATATATGACCACCATGTATAACTATCTTTTTTGTCTGGGTATTTGTATCTGAAAGTATCTATAAATCCTTGGTTTAAAAGTTCTGTCATTTTGTTTCTTTCTTCATATGTAAATCCAGAATTTCCTATATTGGATTTATCGTTTTTAATGTCTATTTCTTTGTGTGCAACATTTAAGTCTCCACAATATATTACTGGTTTTATTTTATCTAGTGATTTTAAATATTTTTTAATTTCTTCTTCCCAAATCATTCTATATGGTAGTCTTTCTAAACTTCTTTTTGAATTTGGAGTATAGCAATTTACTAAATAAAAATCTTCGAATTCTAATGTTATTAATCTTCCTTCTTTATCGTGTTCTTCTATTCCTAATCCGTATTTTATACTTATTGGCTCTTTTTTAGTAAAAATTGCTGTTCCTGAATATCCTTTTTTCTCTGCACTGTTCCAATATTGATGATATCCTTTAAATATCATTTCCATAAACATATCTAATTGCTCTAACTGCATCTTTGTTTCTTGAATGCAAAATATATCTGCATCTATTTCTTCAAAAAATTCTTTAAATCCTTTATTTATTGCTGCTCTTAGTCCATTTACATTCCATGATACTAATTTCATTTTCATCTCGTATAATCAATTATATAGAAATATTAATCTATTCAATTGATTAATCCCTT
>CANCZH010000060.1 GCA_947382445.1 uncultured Clostridium sp.
TTTTGCCTATACACATCTCCCACAAATTCATAATCTCTTGAATATTCAATACCATCAGAATTAGCTAATTGTAAATCTTCAATATCATTAAATGCAATTGATACATTTCCAATACCAACATCAGTAGCTTTAAAAGTAAAATTCTTTGACTTAGCCCAATCACCTAGTATTTCTGTATCAGACTTAGGCACAGGAGCAACACTATCTACATTTGCTATTTCAAATTCTTGTTCAATACTATTTTCACATGTATCTGTTACTATTACTTTAAAAATTCTTCCATTTGTATCACACTCAATCTCTGGTGTACAAGATATTGAATAAGTTCTATTAGTTTTATCTACAACTGTATTTCCTATAAATATTCTTCTTTCCTCATCATCTATTATTTCAACATTTACATTATTACAATAATTCTCTGTTCCTGTGATAATAATTGGCTTGTTTTTACTCCACTCTAATAATTCTTTATTTTCCATAGTTATACTTGATATATTGGGTTCTTCAATATCTGGAAATAGTTCAGTTAAATAAAAACCATTTTTTAAATTTTTATCTGTTCCATTTTCATTTACTATTACATCAACAATATAGTAATTTTTAAAAATCTGTTCACAATTCGGTTTAAATTTCAATGTATGTATTACAGCAAATTGCGTATTTGATTTTTTCTCTTTAAGAGTAAATCTTTCATATTCAAAATATGCTATATTATGAGAATTAGATAACTGCTTATATGTAACTCCATTTTCTAGATTATATTGTGTTGTTATTATATATGTTCCTGGATTATTTAAATCTCTACTAATTTCTCTGTTAAAAGTTCCAAACGTACTATCACATATATCACAATGTATCATATTATCTACTTCTGAAGCTGATAAATTATGGTCTGATTTTGTATATCTTTTTTTACATACATTACACACACCAGGATGATTGCAATCTAAAATTGTTCCATCTAATGCTTTACACCTCTCTCTACTAGCATAATGTTTACCATCAACTGTATTTGTACAAAAAAAATAATGAACATACGCTGCTGACTCAATTCTTCCACTATTTATATGTTCTTTTCTCCCTGTATATTTATATCCACATTTACAAGTATTTGTATAACTATTTGCCTCAGAACATGATTCATGTCCTAATTTCCAAGTTTTTATAAATTCATGATTTTCTTCATTTATTTTTTGCTTGCAAATTGTACATTCTTTCCAATGAGTATTTTCATCGTACATTGTTTTACATATATGCTCATGTTCTATCATTCTGCCATCCTCTAAATCAGTAACATCAATAGTTGTAACTTCATTTACTTTTTCTATTTCTTCACTCTTCACTATTTTCTGTCTTATATTTTCTATTAATGATATCTTGTCTACTTTACTACAAAATAATATTAATATTCCTAAGATCAATATTATGTCTAAAATCGTTATTATCTTAAATCTCTTTTTCATTAGTTTCCTCCTAGCTTTTTACTACTATATTTTTAATATAAGTCATTGTTTTCTCAAAGTATAGTAAAATGCTCTTTATAACATATATGTAATATACATAAATAGTTTGCTAGAAGCGTAAAGATTTAACTATTACTATAACAAAGTAAAAAACGCTTAGAAACTAAATGTCTCTAAGCATTTCTATAATTCAACTCTACCTAGTAAAAAATCAATAGCACTTATTTGTTTTATTCCATTATAATTATTTGTATCATAATCTAATGTTATCAAATATTTCTTATAATGATCTGATATAGTTTCAAGTGACCTTAACTCTCTTGTTAAAGTTTGTTCTTCTCTAACAGATAATGCAACTTGTATATATATATACTCATCATCCTTTTCAACAACAAAATCTACTTCATTTACATCATTCTTACCTATATATATTCTATATCCTTTTCTTTTTAATTCTAAAAATATAACATTTTCTAAAATATGTCCTATATCTCTACTATGATTTCTTCCTAACAAATATGTTCTAATACCTAAATCTGATAAATAATATTTTTCTTGTGTTTTTAACAATTGCTTTCCCTTTATATCAAATCTATTAACCTTATACAATATATAACTTTCTACTAAACTGTTCAAATATTCTTCTGTTGTGTGTACTGAAATTTTTCTACCATTTGATATTAACGTATCACTTATCTTGTTAGTTGAAACTGTTGAACCTATATTATCAAACAAAAATCTACATATACTTTCCAAAATCATTATATCATTAACTTTTTTTCTATTAATTACATCTTTTACTATTACAGTATTATAAATACTGTCTAAATATTCTAATTTTTCATTATTTGCTTCTAAATTAATTAAATATGGAAATCCACCATATAAACTATATTCATTATATTTCTTTAATTCATCTTGTTCTCCATAAAAACTTAAATATTCTTTAAATGATAATGGCAATACATGTATTTGTATATATCTTCCTGTCAAGTATGTAGCCAATTCACCAGACAACATATATGAATTTGAACCAGTAATATATAAATCTAAATAATCTCTTAAAAATAAACTATCTATACATTTTTGAAATCCATTTACATTTTGTATTTCATCTAAAAATACATAATTCATTGTTTTTTCATCAGTATTTTTTATTATATAATCATGTAATTTCTGTTCATCTAACAATTCTTTATTACTATTATCTTCAAAATTTATTGATATAATATTCTTTTCCAAGATTCCTTGATCTATTAATTCTTTTTTAAATTCATTTAATATTGTTGATTTTCCTGAACGTCTTATTCCTGTTAAAACTTTTATTATTTTTTTATCTTTATATGAATTAAGCTTTTCCATATATTCTGTACGATATATAACTTTATTTTTCATTTACATCACCTAAATATATTATAAGTTTATCTGCATTATTTGTCAAGTTTTTGCTTATTTGAGCAAAAACTTCTGAATTATCATTACTTTCTGCTTTCTATTGTGTGTTTGAAATATTTATTAATGTACCCTTATTATCATATGCTTCTATATAATAAGTATACTTACTACCTTTATCAGTTGAACTAGCTACTATATTTATACTATTATTTTCTTGATTTCCATTTATAACAATATTAGGATCATTAGGTACTTTTTTATCATTTGCTAAATTATCTATATAACTACTTCCATTAAACTTTTCATCTAAACTTACAATAGTTTTCCATTCTTCTGCATTTTCTTCTTTTCTATATATTACAAAATATTTATCCTCTATATCATAACTAGACCAATCAAGTTTAACAGCACCTTTTCCATTACTTCCATCTAGCTGAACTTCACTTGTTAATACTAGCTTTGGAACTTCTACCTCATACACTTTACTTACATTTCCTACATAATCCTCTGCCACAACATACACATATTTTATATTAGCAATATCATTAATAATTATTTCATCATCTTTATCAACTTCTTTTGCACTATCTGGTATCTCTGGATTTTCTATCTTTTCTCTACTTGTAAAATATCTATATTTTACTACTCCTGAGCCTTCTCCTAATCCCTCTTTTTCATCATTAGATTTTATAATTAGTTTATTATTATGAAACTTTGTCTCTAAAATCGTTGGTGCTGTATTATCAATTTTATCAATAATTATTTTCTGCATTGACGTATTGCCAAGCCCATCTCTATATAATACAGATAACTCTTTTTGCCTATACACATCTCCCACAAATTCATAATCTCTTGAATATTCAATACCATCAGAATTAGCTAATTGTAAATCTTCAATATCATTAAATGCAATAAATACATTTCCAATACCACCATCAGTAGCCTTAAAAGTAAAATTCTTTGACTTAGCCCAATCACCTAATATCTCTGTATCAGACTTAGGTCTAGGTGCAATACTATCCACTTTTGCAATAGTAAACTCTTGTTCAACACTATTTTCACATGTATCTGTAACTATTACTTTAAAAGTTCTTACATTTGTATCACATTCAACCTCTGGTGTACATGATACTGAATAATTATTACCAACTACATTTGCATCACCACTAAAAACTACATTTTCTTTATCATCTACAATTTTTACATTTACTACATCACACCAGTTCTCAGTTCCAGAAATTAAAATTGGCTTTGTTCTACTCCACTCTGTTAAATCTTCACTACCATCTCCCATTGTTATATTTGCAATAGTTGGCTTAACTGTCTCTTGATAAAAATTCATTCTTTTAGAATTAACAACAAAGACAGCTCCATCCATATTTATCTCTATTCTAATTACATGTCTAACACTATTCTTAATCTCTTTTTTAAATTTTATAGTTGTAATTAATGTTAATTGAGTTTTGGTACTATTCATATTAGTTACTTTTTGATCACATATATCATACCAATCAATAAGTGCATTCCAATTTTCCACTAGTGCTCCTCTACTAAATTTTGCTCCATTTTTTAATGCAATATTATTAGTAATTATATATGTAGAGGGAGCATCTGATATTTTCTCTATACTCTCAGTAGTAATTTCTCCTATTTGACTATTACATCTTACACATTTAATTTCACCTGTTTCTTGATTAGTATCTGCTATATGATATTTAATTCCTTTATATACATAACCACATTCTCTACATGTTCCTGATGTATTATTACAACTTGCTGTACTTCCATTATGCCTATATATACAGAACTCTGCTCCACCATCTTTATATAGAATTCCATTATAATAGTAATCATACAATATGTAACCATTGCATTTACTACAATTCTTTATATGGTTATAACCATCGTACCATTGTCTATAAGTGCCATTCCATGCACAAGGTTCATGATATTTATAAGAATATCCACATTTACATATCTTGTTACAACAATTTGAGGGATGACACTTAGGAAGACTTGTAACATCCAAAATTTCTGTATATGTATGCTCTACTTCGCCACCTCTTTTACCACATAAAGTACATTCCTCCCAATGCTTATTTTCATCATACATAGTTTTAAAAGTATGCTCATGTTCTACCATTCCGCCATCTTCTAAATAAGTAACATCAATAGTTGTAATTTCATTTACTTTTTCTATTTCTTCAGTCTGCGCTATTTTCTGTCTTATATTTTCTATTAATGATATCTTGCCTACTTTACTACAAAATAATATTAATATTCCTAAAATTAATATTATTACTATAATTGTTATTACCTTAAATCTCTTTTTCATTAGTTTCCTCCTAGCTTTTTACTACTATATTTTTAATATAAGTCATTATTTTCTCGAAGTATAGTAAAATGTCCTATATTGCATATATGTAATATACATAAAACTTCTACTAAAATAATATTAAAGTTAAAAAAATAATATTTTCCATGCACAAAACATATATTATTATAATTACAAAATCGTATTTGACTTTTTTAGTTAATAATTGTATAATAAACACTGTTAAAAGGAGATAAGTAAATTATGTTTAAAGAAAATTGTACAAGAAATGTTGCTTTAGGTTGCGCACTAAAAAACAATAAATTATTAGTTGAAAAAGGTGTTGACAAAGTAAAAGGCATAACTTTCTATAGATGTATTGGTGGTGGTATTGAAACTAATGAATTACCAATTGAGGCTGTAAAAAGAGAATTTAATGAAGAATTAAATTTTGATATTATAGTAAATAAACAATTAGGAATTATAGATAATACTTTCACTTACAATGGAAAGCAAGGTCATGAAATAGTGCATTTATTTGATATTACTATACCAGAAAAAAACTATAAAGAAAAATATACAATACTAGACAATAATACTACATCTTATGGTGAATGGATTGATGTAAATGAATTTAAAGAAAAAAGAAAAACATTATTTCCAACTGACATGCTAAAATATATATAAAAAGAAAGTCCGCTAATTCTTTTAATAAAAGAATTAGCAGTTTTAGCATCAATTATGTTTTATAGTTTAAGAATTACTTTTCTTTAATATTTGACTCTCCTTAATCCACGGAGCAAAAATAACTATCTTCTCCTCTGTATCCATATCAATATACATTGGAGCTTTAATATAAACCTTATCCCCTCTAAGCAGTTGATTCATATATACTGGGTCATAACATTCTACCTTTATTCTACCATAATATTCATTATAAATTTTATAATATGTAGGCCATAAAAAAGCACTCTCTGAATCAGTAACAACAGCAGTCGAATCAAAATTACTTAGTCTGCACAATTTTCGTTTTTTCATCTCTAAGTAGTTAGTTCCGAAAATAGGTTGCATCCAAAATCTTCTGCCGTTTATTAATCCAACTGTTCTGCTCTGTTCTTGTTCAAGCATCTCCTCTAATGTATCGAAAGAATCATACTTTTTTCTTCTAGAAAAAATCAATTTTAGATCCTTCTCATCATACAACTTAATGAAACTATTATTCTTCAATAAAACAAAATTTTTCTTAAGTTTACTTACAGAATTCCCTTTCACAACAATATCAATATCAGAATTTTCCTTACATCCTTCAAGCAGTATGCTTCCCTCAATTCCAATATCATCAAGTGTAATTTTCAGCTCGTTTATCATAATGTCAATTATTAATTTTGTATCTTTTAAAATAGCCTCATCACCATCATAATGATATAATTCCTTTGCCTTATCAAATGGATTATAAACTCTTTCGATTTCACTCCTATCGAACAAGCATAATTCCTCTCCAAATCTATTAACTTTATCCACTTTTATATTAGTAAAAAGTTTGGAATATAAAATAGATTCTTCAATAGAATTGTTTCTTATGTAATATCTAGAATTTATAATTCTTTCTGAAGGCTCATCAGTAGGAAAATATTTTGGAATTCCAATAATTTTCCCATTTTCATAGCAAGTCTCTGAAACTGTATGACAGATAGTGCCATCTTTCAGTCTGAAATAATCTGGAAAATTAATTAATTCCTTAGTGTCCTCAACATTATACAATTGTTTTATCTCATAGTATAATCTGTTAGCATTTGAAGAATGAATTGTATTTTTCAAAATATTTAATCCATATTTATGCCTCAGAGTTCCTATTTCACTACATGATGGATCTGTTGCTCCAACAAAATTGTTAAGCTTATCCATAGCATCTTTTGCCTTTACTAAGAAAAACACTGACTCACCAGATGTCATATAACTTAATAAATCTAAGAAATATGGCTGCTCCATGCTTTCATAATAAAGTACATAAATGTCATCTGCTGTGAGTTGCCTCCTTACAAAGTTTATTGGTTCAAAACCTTTATTCCGAATATCATTGACTATATCACAGACAATACTTCTTTCGGTTGCATCAGGTTTTAAAACACACAAAGTTACATCTTTATCATTCATAATGATACCTCCTTTTAGCTTAAATAAACATAATAATATTTACCTAAATAATCATGTGTCATGGAAAATTATAGTATTTTTAACATTTTTTGTCAATTATTATATAAATAAAAATTTATATAAATGTACCTTTTGTGTCAGATAGTTTAGCTATTCCAACATATGGACTGCAATAATAATCATCACTATTACAGTATTCAACTATTTTTTCTAAATTATCACTAATTTTCTTAAAACCTTTTATATATAAATCTACTATATCATCATTCATTAAATAAAAAGGTGCAGAGCTTGTATCGCCTATTGCAAAAGTATTATCTATTACCTCCAAAGTTTGTTTATGATTAGTATCTAAATAATTTTCTCTGTACATTTCTATATATTCTTCATTAAATAACCATGGATATAACTTTACTTTATCTTTATTAAACACTTGCTGAAAAATTGCTTGTTTATAAACAGGATGTGTTTGGTATAGTCTTGTTGATAAGCCCTCATCAGCTAATATTTTCATAATTATTTCTCTAAATCTTCCTACATTTTTTACGTTTAAGTTAGATGTATCACAAGATATTCTATATAAATGATATACATGCTCATATCCTTTTTCTAATTTTGGTGGTACTAAAAATTTAACGTTATCATTTAAAAATTCTGTTAATCTCTGTGCATTACTTTGAATTTTACTTATTATACTATCAAAACTTTCTAATTGATACTTTAAAAATAAACAATTCAATGCACTAGGTTTATAATTATATCCATATGTAAAAGAATTATAATAAAAATTTGAATCCCCCTCAATTATTTTCTGAGCATATGTTTTTACTGAATTTGCATTATTAAATAAATCTACATTATTTGTGCAAATTCCACCAAGTTCTCCACATGAAGCTAGTTGTTTAACTGGCATAAAACTGAAACATCCTATATCTCCATATGTTCCAACATACTTATTATCAATCTTTGCACCGAACGCTTGAGCACAATCCTCTATCAATTTTATATTATAATCATCTGCAATTTTTCTAAGTTCTTTAAGATTGCTAGGATATCCTTGCATATGTACAGCAATTATAGCTTTAACTTTTTTAAATTTTCTTAATAATTCAAAAACATTATTTTCATCTATATTATATGTATCTTGCTTTACATCAGCAAATATAGGTATAGCTCCTGTTCTCAAAACTTGAAATGCTGGTGCTGCAAAAGTCCAAGCAGGCACAATAACCTCATCACCATATGATATTCCACATGCAATTAATGCAGAATGTAAAGCAGATGCACCTGAATCAAAAAAAGAAAAATATTTTGCATCTAAGAAACTTGACAAATCTTTTTCAATTTTTGAAATTTCGCCATTTCTATTTGATACAAAATTCCTCGAATATAAATATTTATTTAATAATTCTTCATCTTCATACTTTGGTGGCCATACTACTCTAAAATCATTTACATTATTACAAACTTTTTTTGCCTTTGGGTCAAAAAAGAATAAATTTTCCATAAATTAAATCATCTCTTTCCATATTTTAGTAATATTTATATCACAAAATTTAATGCAAAGCAATATTTTTTCCATAAAATTACATACTTTACAAAAAATAGAATCTCTAAAATTTTTCTATTTCAAAGATTCTATTTTTGTTTTAATTAGTTTTATTGGAAATATTTATTAATAAATTGGTTTTATCATATGCTTCAACATAATAAACATATCTACTACCATTATCTTCTGAATTTGCTACTATATTTATATTATTATTTTCTTTATCTCCATTTATCACAATATTAGGCATATTAGGTGAATTTTTATCATTTGCTAAATTATCAATATAACTACTTCCTTTAAATTTTTCTTCTAAACTCACAATAGTTTCCCAATCTTCTTCATTTTCTTCTTTTCTATATATTACAAAATATTTATCCTCTATATCATAACTAGACCAATCAAGTTTAACAGCACCTTTTCCATTACTTCCATCTAGCTGAACTTCACTTGTTAATACTAGCTTTGGAACTTCTACCTCATACACTTTACTTACATTTCCTACATAATCCTCTGCCACAACATACACATATTTTATATTAGCAATATCATTAATAATTATTTCATCATCTTTATCAACTTCTTTTGCACTATCTGGTATCTCTGGATTTTCTATCTTTTCTCTACTTGTAAAATATCTATATTTTACTACTCCTGAGCCTTCTCCTAATCCCTCTTTTTCATCATTAGATTTTATAATTAGTTTATTATTATGAAACTTTGTCTCTAAAATCGTTGGTGCTGTATTATCAATTTTATCAATAATTATTTTCTGCATTGACGTATTGCCAAGCCCATCTCTATATAATACAGATAACTCTTTTTGCCTATACACATCTCCCACAAATTCATAATCTCTTGAATATTCAATACCATTAGAATTAGCTAATTGTAAATCTTCAATATCATTAAATGCAATAGATACATTTCCAATACCACCATCAGTAGCCTTAAAAGTAAACTTTTTAGACTTAGCCCAATCCCCCAGTATCTCTATACCTGACTTAGGTATAGGAGCATAACTATCAACTTTTGCAATAGTAAAAGTCTGTTCAATACTATTTTCGCATGCATCTGTTACTATTGCTTTAAAAGTTCTTCCATTCGTATCACATTCAAGTTCAGGAGTACAAGATATTGAATAATTACTATTATTTACAG
>CANCZH010000061.1 GCA_947382445.1 uncultured Clostridium sp.
CAGATATAGCATTTGAGTTTGCAAGTTGGTTAAGTCCAGAATTCAAACTTTATTTAATTCAAGAATTTGAAAGATTAAAGAAGAATGAAGCATACCAAAATCAAATTGAATGGCATGCAAATAGAATGTTGTCTAAAGTGAATTATTTAATACATACAGATTCAATAAAAAAGAATATCATACCAATATTATCTGATAAACAAAAAAACTATGTTTACGCAGAAGAAGCAGATGTATTAAATGTAGCTTTGTTTGGAATGACTGCTAAAGAGTGGAGAGATAAACATCCTGATTTAACAAAGAACGGAAATATGAGAGATTATACAGATTTATTGCATTTAATTATTTTAAGTAATCTTGAAGCAAAAAATGCTGATTTAATAGCAAGTGGAGTATCACAAAAAGAAAGACTGATAATATTAAATCAATCAGCTAAAGATCAAGTAGAATTGCTGGAAAATAATAAAAATATTAAAGAATTAATGAAGAAAATTATGATACAAAGTTAACAAATTTTTTTAATTATATAGAAAATAAATATAGAGTATTCCATTTTGAAAGTAATGAAGATTTTAAAAAGTTTATAATAAAATGTAAAAGAACAAGAAATAAATTTTCACATGCATCTAAGCAATTCAAAGATAATGCAATATTTGATGGAAAGGAATCTGCGTTCTATATATATAAATTAATATTAGTATTTAGACTTCTTATAATTGATGAAATCGGTTTAGATAAATTAGTGAATGAAGAACTTTTAAAAAAGTTAATAACAAATATAGACTTGTGAAAATGTAAAATGTTAATTAATCATTATTTAAATAAAGAAGGGGAAAACGATGGAAAGTAAAAAGGAAAATTTAGACATATGCCTAGGAGGCAGGCTTAACATCAACTGGTATCCAGGTCATATGGCAAAAACAAAAAGACAAATAGTAGAAGATTTAAAATTAGTAGATGTAGTGATAGAACTACTAGATGCACGTATACCAATATCAAGCAAAAATCCAGATATAGCAGAAATGTTAAAAAACAAAAAAAGAATAATAGTTTTAAACAAATCCGACTTAGCAGATGAACAAGAAACACAAAAATGGATAACAAGCTTTAAAAAACAAAATATTAAAGCAATAGAAGTAGACTCAAACCAAGGAAAAGGAACAAATCAAATTGTAAAAATAATTGAAGAAATAATGCAAAAAGAATTAGAAGCGCAAAACAACAAAGGAAGAATAAGAAAAACTATAAGAGTAATGATAGTAGGAATACCAAACGTGGGAAAATCATCTTTTATAAACAGAATAGCTAAAAAAACAGCAATGAATGTTGGAAATAAGCCAGGAGTAACAAGACAAAAACAATGGATAAGAATAGGAAATCAAATTGAATTACTAGACACACCAGGAGTATTATGGCCAAAATTTGAAAGCAATGAAGTGGGATTAAACTTAGCATATACAGGAAGCATAAAAGATGAAGTAATAGACAAAGTAGAAATTGCATATAACTTAATTCAATACTTAGACAAAAATTATAGCAAAAACTTTTATGAAAAATATAAAATATCAGAACAAGAAATTAATGAACTAAAAACTAATCCTCAATATTATTTAGAATTATTGTATTTAATAGGAAGAAAAAGAGGAGCTTTAATTTCAGGAGGAAATATTGACGAAGAAAAAGTAGCCAATATAATTTTAGATGATTTTAGAAGCGGAAAGATAGGAAAAATAACACTAGAAAAAGTAAAAGGGGAATAAGAAGTGGAGATTATTGAAAGAGAAAAAAATGAAATGGATGTAAATTTATTATCACCATTAACATGGGCATATGTTGGAGATGCCATTTATGAATTATACATACGTACAAGTTTAGTAAACAAAACAAAACTAAAACCACATAAACTACACATTGAATCAATTAAATATGTAAAAGCAAAAGCACAGGCAGATATTTTAAAAGAGTTAATGGAAGAATTAACAGAAGAAGAAAAAGAAATAGTAAGAAGAGGTAGAAATGCTGAAAATCACCATTTACCTAAAAATGCAGACCCACAAGATTACATGTATTCAACAGCATTTGAGGGACTAATAGGATTTCTATATTTAACCAAACAAGATGAAAGACTAAAAGAAATATTAGAAAAATGTTTTAAATAAGAAATCATTTTTCTCTTGACTAACCCCACTAAATTATGGTATAAATATAGAGTACTATTTGGCCCCTTGGTCAAGCGGCTAAGACGCCACCCTCTCAAGGTGGAATCATGGGTTCGATTCCCGTAGGGGTCACCAAATAAATAAATTGTTAGAGTATCAATGATTATAGCCTATAATATTGATACTCTATTTTTTTATTTAACACATATTTAACACAAATGTTTAATTATTTACAAAAATTAAAGTTTAACATATAATTAATTTTATAGATTAAAAGTAAGAAAAAATTATATTGAACTATGAACAAAAAATCTTCATTATAGCGTAAATAGTAATATTTATAAAAATATTAAAAGAGGAAATAAAAATGAAATATTATAAAAATTTAATAAAAAGAAAAAAGTATGGTGATTTAGCAGTATGTTTAATTTTGTTTGCATTAGGTGTATTTACATTTTTTTATAGTTTTTTAGATGTGATAATTAGAAATATTGATTGGAGTGATTTATCTAGTTATGCAATATACAACAATGGAATTGTTGGTATACTAGGTTCAACTAATATAGGTATGTCATTGCTTGGAATTTTTATAATGTATATTGGAATAGTGTGGATTCCAGTAAATTCTCCATATGCTCAAGATGATTCTGATTATGATATAAAAAGTGAAGGAGAATATATTCATATAAGATTCAAAAGAAATGAATTTTTAGTTAAAAAAGAAACTTTTCAGCCAACAGATTTATTTTTTAAAGATATCAATAAGCATTTTGTTTCTATGACGAGAGGATATCAGATATATAATTATGTTATGGCAAAATATAAAGAATTAACTGAAAAAGAAGTAGATAATTCTAAAATAATATTAAAATCAGAAGTAGTAAATAGGTTTTCGAATGTAAGAAAAATGTCAAATGAAGAAAAAATAAGTTTTATAAATCAGCAAAAAATAAAAAACAAACTAAGACTATTTTTTATTATTACTTCAATGTTATTATGGGCAAATTTTATTTTTTGGTTATTTGGATTATTGGCATTTATGATAACTTCCAATTTTGTAATTTCTGATATTATAGTGACTGTAATAATGATAATAGTTTCTTTTATTTTAGGAAAAAAATCAAATGTTGCTATATTTAAAAATAAGAATCTAATAAAAAGAATTTTGAATGAAGATATGTATATTGTTGAATGTAAAGTGTATGACAAAAAACATAATCAAACTCAAGATACTGATGGAACAGTATTTGATAACTATTATATAAAAATTACAGATGGAAATTATATTGTTGACCAATGGATTAAAATTCCAAAGGAAAAGTATAAGCAAGAAGATAATTATATTGTAAAATTTTATGTTTTTGATCAAACTGGAAGTGAATATTTTGTAATATATTAAAAAGTATTATCCGAACCTAAGGATAATAAAAAACATCCCAACTTACATTTAATGTACTTTGAGATGTTTTTTTATTTATATTTTACAACTGGTATTATACGTCATCAAAATTCATTGCTATAATTTTATAAATAACTATATAATAATTTTCTTACAAAATACGAACAAATGTATTGACAAAAAATAAATTTGGAGTATAATTGTTTCACAAACAAATGTATGGAGGTACTGAAATGATAGGAACATTACATATAAAAAATATAGGAATTATTAATGATTTAGAAATAAACCTAAATGAAGGATTCAATGTATTTACAGGAGAAACAGGTGCTGGAAAAACATTAATAATAGACTCACTTCAAATATTAGCAGGAGGCAGATTTTCAAAAGAAATAATACGTCATGGAGAAAGAAGCTCATACATAGAAATGATAGTATATTTAGGAGAAGAAGAATATATAATATCAAGAGAAGTAAATCAAACAGGAAGAAATATATGCAAAATAAATGGAAGACTAATAACAGTAAATGAACTAAAAACATTTATGAAAAAAATAATAGATATACATGGACAACAAGACAATCAAACAATACTAGAACAATCAAGCCATATAAAATTTATAGATGATTTTATAGGAGAAAATTTAAGCCAAATAAAAAAGCAATATCTAGAAAAATATAATAAGTACATAGAAATAAAAGAAGAACTTAAAAAGAATTATGGAGACGATAAAGAAAAACAAAGAAAATTAGACCTATTAAATTACCAATTAAATGAAATAACAGAAGCAAAACTACAAGAAGATGAAGAAGAAATACTAGAAGAAAAATTAAAGAAAATACTTAACTCAGAAAAAATAAAAAATAACCTAGAAGAAGCACATTATTGCTTAAATGAAAGCATTTTATCTGAAATAAATAATGTATTAAGAGCAATAGAAAAAATAAGTGAATATGATACATGTTATGAAAAATGCAGAGAAATAATACAAAGTTCTTATTATGACCTAGAAGAAGCAGAAAGAGACTTATATAATTATAAAGAAAATGCATACTTTAATGAAGAAGAAAGAAATGAAATAGAAACGAGAATTGATTTAATACAAGATTTAAAAAGAAAATATGGAAATAATGTGCAAGAAATAATTGAATATCAAAAAGATGTAGAAGAACAAATAAAAACAATAGAAAACTTATCTAGTTACATAGAAAATTTAAAAAAAGAAAAGAAAGAAATAGAACAAGACTTAGAAGAACTTTCAAAGAAAATGCATGAATTAAGAGAAGAATATTCAGAAAAAATGTCAAACCAGATAAATGAAGAATTACAAGATTTAGAAATGAAAAATGCAAAATTCTATGTACAAATAGAAAAAAGAGAAGAATTCAATATAAATGGAAAAGACAACATAGAATTTTTAATATCAACGAATATAGGAGAAGAAAAAAAGCCATTAATAAAAATAGCATCAGGAGGAGAAATGTCAAGAATAATGCTAGGAATAAAGAAAGTACTAGCAGATATAGACCAAGTACCAGTTTTAATTTTTGATGAAATAGATACTGGAATAAGTGGAATTGCAGCCAAAAAAGTTGGAATAAAAATGAAAGAAATATCTAAGAACCATCAAGTTATATGCGTAACACATTTAGCACAAATAGCAGCTAAAGGAGATTATAACTACTTCATAAAAAAAGAAATAAAAGATAATAAAACAAACACAAAAATAGAACAATTAAATGAAGAGGGAACAATAAGAGAAATAGCAAGAATAGCAACTGGAGAAATAAATGAAATTTCGCTAAAACATGCTGAAGAATTAAGAAAAGAAAAAGTTGCATAAAAAATAATATTTTTCAAAGACTAATAAAAAAGAAAGGACTGATTAAAATGGAAAATAATAACTTAAATATTCTTGACGAAGTAAACAAAGGTGCAACAATGGGAATGGATGCAATTAGTATGATATCAGAGAAAACAAAAGATGCAGAATTAAAAGAAACATTAAACGTAGAATACAACAAATATAAAAACATATCACAAAGAGTAAATGACATATATTCTAATTATCACACAAACAAAGAGCCACATGAAACAAATACCATGAATAAAATGATGACATGGTATGGAATACAAATGAAAACAATAAAAGATGATACACCATCAAAATTATCAGAACTATTAATGCAAGGAACAAATATGGGAATAATAGAAGGAAGAAGATTACTAAATCATAATACTAGAATAGACCAAGAAGTAAAAAATGTATTAAATGACTTTGTAGTAATGCAAGAAGATAGTATAGAAACATTAAAGAGATTCTTATAGAATCTAAATTAAGAGTATTATATAAGTTATGTAAATTTGAATATCTTACGATTTATATTATTTTAAACATTCTCAATAAGATAAAAACTTAGAGTAATTGTACTGAACCAAAATTATTGGAAAGTATAATTACTCTAAGTTTTTATATGCTAGAAATTAAAAATTTCCTAAAAACTATTTTATGTATATTACATATATGTTATAAAGGACATTTTTATGTACTTTGGAAAAAAGATAACGTATATTAAAAATAAAGTACTAAATAAAAGCTAGGAGGAAACAAATGAAAAAGATATTTAGAACAATAGCAATTTCAATAATAATATTAATTTTGGGTGTATTAACATTATTTTGTACGAAAATTTATAAAATATCAACAATAGAAAACATAAGACAAAAAATAGTTAAAACAGAAGAAAATGAAAATAATGTTACAATTGTTGATATAACGAACTTAGAAGACAACGGAAATCTAGAACATGAACATATATTTAAAACAAAATACGATGCAAATAAACATTGGGAAGAATGTAGTATATGTGGACAGAAAAGTAATGAAAATACTCATTCGTATGCAAATGCTTGGACAATGGGAAATGCAAATAATTGCAATGAAAATAATATCCATGTATTTACATGTAAATGTGGATACAATTACAATAACACAACAGGAAGAGTAGGACATACAATAGAAACTGTAAATACTAGTAATTTCGCATGGAATAAAAGATGTAAAAAGTGTTTAAAGATATTTGATTCACATGATTGTTATAGAAATGGTACTAGAATTAATTGTAATACATTAGGACAATGTTCAACATGTAAATATACATATGGTACAGCTACCTATCATGTATCAACTACAACAAAGGATAATGTAAATCAACAAATAAGATGTAAGCATTGTAATAAAGTTTCAGGAACTAACAATAAGTGTGAGCTAAAAAAGAATTCAGATAGTCAATTTATATTTTATACAGCTGCAATAGTACCAAGTGGGGCAACATTTCAGAGGATAGATTATGAAAATAAATATGGTAGTAGCTTAAGTTATTCAAAACAAGAATCACACACAGGTACTAAATGGTATGCCACAGTAACTATTAACATTAATCATGCAGAAGTTTCACAAGAATTTAGAGTAGGGTATAGATACTCATTAAGTGGAAGAAATTATGTAATATGGTTTATTAGTGATAAACTTAACATAGATACGGAAAAACCAGTAATACAAAATATAAAAATGGGAAATGATGAACAACTAACAGAGTGGAGTAGAACAAAGCCAGTTACTATTACAGGAACAGAAAATTATTGTAATACAGTAAAAGTAAAAATTACAGATGATCAAGGAAATACAATATTTAATGGAGGCGGAAATGTTTCAAATAAAAATTATTCAATTAAATGTACACCACAAGTAGACTGTGATGTAAACGGAAGAAAATTCATAGTTACTGTAACAGATAGCTTTGGAAACAGTGAAACAAAAGAATTCACAATAGCAAAAGTAGATATAACTCCACCAACTCCAACATCAAATGGAGAAATTGGAGGAGACTGGGCAAAATCAAAAGATTTTACATTTATAGCAACAGATGAAGGAATAGGAGAAGTTCAAGTAGCATTTAACGATATAAAAGATTTAAAATTAGCGAAAATGGAAGAAGAACAATATTCAAGAGATTATAAATTTGTAGGAGATGTATACAAACCAAAACAATTATCAGTGATGTATAAAGATGGACTAGGAAATACGAATATACAAAAAATAACAATAGATAAAATAGATAATACAAGTCCAAACATAATAAATGTAAAACTAAACAATAATAAACTAATAATAGAATCAAATGATGAGCATGAAACACTAGGAGAAGGTTCAGGAGTAATAAAGTACACATACTTACCAAGTGTAGAAAAAATAGATAATCCTAAATTAACAGAAGAAAATAGTATAGAAGTAGAAGTAAATGAAGAGATAAAAATAAATGAACTATATAAAATAAAATATATTTATGTAACAGCAGAAGATTTAGTAGGAAATACAAGTAAAGTATACGAATTTGAAGTACCACAATTAGTTTTAACAAGCAAAGTAGAATTAAAAACAGAAAATGGAAAAGGAGAAATAATTTTAGATTGGTCAAGTTATGATATAAAAGATAAACATTTTGTAATATATCGAAAGCAAGAAAATCAAGAGAATTGGGAGAAAATAGTTCAATCAGAACAAAAATTAACAGGAAGTAGCTACATAGATATTTTAGGGATAGATAAAAATTATCCAAACATGCCAAAAATAAAAATAGAAAAAAATGAAGAAAATAATGATATAAATATAATTGCAATGTCAGAGGATAATGGAACAAAATATAGTTATTATATAGAAAGCTATGATAATACTACAAATCAACTACTAAACACATCAAACCAAAGTAGTGAAAATATGACAAGTTTATTTTAAAGTTGACACGCACTTTTTTGTTTTAACTTCATATATTTTTATATAGATATTTGGAGGTTGAAACATGCTTATATTGTCCATTTCTGGTTTTTTAACATTTCTTAACTCTTCTATTTTTATGGTAGGGTACATATCAACAAACAATCTTTTTCCAGAGCCACTTTCAAGCGAAGAAGAAAAAGAATATTTAGATAAATTTGAAAACGGTGATTTAAATGCGAAAAATGTTCTAATCGAACGAAATTTAAGATTAGTTGCACACATTTCAAAAAAATATACTTCGACATCAGTTCCATTAGATGATTTAATCTCAATAGGAACAATTGGATTAATAAAAGGAATAAATAGTTATAATTCAAAAAAAGGTGTAAAACTGTCAACTTACATATCTAGATGTATTGAAAACGAAATTTTAATGTTTTTCAGAAATACAAAGAAATTAAACTCAGAAGTATATTTAAATGAGCCTATTGGAAAAGATAAAGATGATAATGTTATTACGCTTCAAGAAATTTTAGAAAATAATGAAAGAAGTATTGAAGATTCAATTGATTTAAAGCTAAAACAAAAAAAGTTATATGAGAAGATGAATACAGTTTTAAAACCACGTGAAAAAGAAATTTTAATTTTAAGGTTTGGACTTAACAATTCTAAACCACTTACACAAAATGAAGTAGCCGATATTTTTGGAATATCTAGATCATATGTATCTAGAATAGAAACAAAAGCTATTAACAAACTTTCAAAAGAATTTAAAGAATAAGTTTTAGAAAGGAATAATTTTCATGGAAAATACATCTTTGATTAATGCAAAAGCTAATATACGTGGTGGTAAGAAATTTCCGAATATTAATGGAGAAGTTTATTTTAGGCAAACTACCAATGGAGTTATTGTAACTACTAGAATTTACAATTTACCTTCTTCAAGTAATGTTTGTAATTCAAGAATTTTTGGTTTTCACATACATAGTGGAAATTCATGTAGTGGTGATACTAATGATGAATTTAAGAATGCTTTAGGTCATTATAATCCAAACAATTGCAATCATCCTCATCATGCTGGGGATTTACTTCCTATTTTCGAAAACAATGGATATGCATATTCATCTTTCTTAACTAATAGATTTAAAGTATCAGATATAATTGGAAAAGTTGTAATTCTACATGATATGCCAGATGATTTTACAACAAATCCTAGTGGTAATTCTGGAAACAAAATTGCATGTGGAATTATTGAAAAAATATAGTTAAAAATACCATTGTATAAAATTTTTATACAATGGTATTTTTTATGTATATTACATATATGTTATAGAAGGCATTTTTCTATACTTTGAAAAGATAATAACGTATATTAAAAATAGAATAATTAATAAAATTTAGGAGGACAAATGAAAAGGATATTTAAGATAATAGCAATAATATTAGTAGTTTTAGTTACCTTAATATTATTTTGTAGCAAAACTAATAAAATATCACTAATAGAAAATATAAGACCAAAAATATCTCAAGTAGAAGAAAATA
>CANCZH010000062.1 GCA_947382445.1 uncultured Clostridium sp.
AAAAACAATTCTAATTCCGTTTTGTGTATCTACTTCATTAATATTATATCCACTCATCATTTCTATAAAATTATCTTTATGTATAAAATTAATTAAAGGATCTGTAAAATCTCCATTTTGATATCCCTCTTGATATTTCTCAGAAATATTATTTAATGCTTCTTGTAAAACATCTTTAGCATTATTAATAGCTATATCTTGTTCATTAGTTTCACCAGAATTTGAATTTTCATTTTCTATATCCTTTTTTTCTTGTTCTGTATCTTTCTCTAATTGCTCATTTGTTTTCTTTTTAGACTCAAAGTTATCTATAAAACTTTTTACTTGTTCAGTTCTAACTAGTTCATCTAATGTAACTATTTGATTGTTATTATTTACTTTATTAAAATAATATGTAATTTTTCCATTTACTTTCATATAATAAATAGCTGTATAATAAGCTTCTACAACTGCTGTTCCATCAGGAGCTATAATTCCATATCCAGAATCTTTTGAATACACTATACAATTTATATCTTCTGAAAGAGGTACTATAAGAGTTGGCATTGCAGATGTATTATCAATTAATTTTGCAGGATTTTCACATCCAATAGTAAGAAAATTTCTGCTAGTATTAACTGTTGAATATCCATCTGTGTTAAATAAACCATATATATTATTTTTTACAACTGGTATAAATTTATTGTCAATTAAGTATTTATTTGTTATTCCTTGAGCTTTATAAGCACTTACGTCTTTTAATCCAATTTGGTCATATTCTACTGGAACAACTATATCTCCCTTCGCATTTACTACACCAAATTTTCTATCAAATTCAACAATATATAATTCTTTTCCGAGCATCTAATAATTGGATATTTTCATATTTTAAAGAAATTGTAGGTTTCTCATTTCCAGGAGCTATCATACCATACATTGAATTACTAGAAACTATAAACTCACCTATACTTTGTACATATTCAACTGTATCATATTTAACACTTATAACTTCTTCATAATTTTCACCAGAAAGTTCAATTACACCATATTTATCATCTTGTTCTGCAACAGCTAGTCCTTTATATAAAGCCCTTTGATTTCTAAAATTCTTTGTTAAATTATATCCTTTTGAAGATAAGTAATCATTGAAACTAGAAACTAAATTTTCAAGAGTATAAATAGTTACTTGACTTCCATTAATAATTATACTCATATTAAATCCTTGTGTAATAGCATCATATGAAGCATATAGTCTGCCATCAGCAAATTTTATTACAGGTTTTTCAATAGAAAATAACTCTTCATCTTCTACATCATTAGATTGATTTGATTGCTTTTCTCCTAATTCCCCTTCATATCTATCACTAGTTTTTATATTTTTAGAAATAGCATCAGTTTCTGTTGAAAAAGTTACATATTCACCACCATTATCTACATAACATTTATTAGTGTTCTCATCTAATTCTCCATAAGCACCTTTATTATATTTATATCCAGACATCATTGAAATGGTTTCAATGCAATAATATTCTTTTCCATCAGAAGTAGTTAATAATATTGGTACTTCTCTATTTTCATATGTAATATTTTTCTGCTTATATATGTTTCCATCATCTGATGTCATTTCCACTGTTCTTGTTTTATATGTTTTACCACCAAAAATGATTTTAGTTTTGGCAGCTTCTTGTGCCATTAATACAATAAGCAAGATTAAAACTACAATGAATACAATAACTGTAGCAATTATCCCACCTAAAATCATTTTTTTCTTTTGATTAGCATCTTCCATTTTCAGTTGCTCCTCCTATTTTATATAACCATATTTACGGTAAAATTCATCTCTAAAATTTCCTAAATTATCGTTCTCTATTTCTATTCTAACCCTATCCATTAGGCCTGTCAAGAATTTTATATTGTGTATTGATAGAAGTCTGATTCCCAAAATTTCATTAGTTTTAATTAAATGTCTAATATATGCTCTAGTATAATTCTTACAAGTATAACAATCACACTCTGGGTCAAGTGGAGTAAAATCTCGTTCATATGTAGCATTTCTAACAACTATTTTTCCTCCGAGAAGTCATTGCAGTACCATGTCTTGCAATTCTAGTAGGCAGTACACAATCACACATATCAATTCCAGCTAGTGCAGCTTCAATTAAATAATCTGGTGTACCTACTCCCATTAAATATCTTGGCTTGTCCTTTGGCATAAGAGGTGTTGTATATTTAAGTATTTTTAAGAATTCCTCTTTAGGCTCACCAACACTAATTCCACCAATTGCATATCCTGGAAAATCTAATTTTATTAAGTCTTCAGCACTTTTCTTTCTCAAATCTTCAAAGAACCCACCCTGAATTATTCCAAATAATCCTTGTTCCTCTGGTCTTTTATGAGCTTCTTTACATCTTTTGGTCCATCTAGTAGTTCTTTCCATGGATTTTTTAGTATATTCATAAGTAGATGGATATGGGCAACATTCATCAAAAGCCATCATAATATCAGCACCTAATGAATTCTCAACTTCCATAGCTTTCTCAGGAGATAAGAATTTCTTACTTCCATCTAAATGTGATTGAAATTCAACTCCCTCTTCTGAAATTTCTCTAAGCTTACCTAAACTAAAAACTTGAAATCCTCCACTATCTGTTAAAATTGGTCTATCCCAATTCATAAATTTGTGAAGTCCACCTGCTTCTTCAACTAATTTATGACCTGGTCTTAAAAACAAATGGTATGTATTTGATAAAATTATTTGTGCATTTACTTCTTTTAATTCCTCTGGTGTCATTGATTTAACAGTAGCTTGTGTTCCTACTGGCATAAATATAGGTGTTTGAATATCTCCATGAGGTGTATGAATAACTCCTCTTCTTGCTCCTGTTTGTTTGCATTCGTGTAATAGTTCATATGTTATTGCTGATTTCATTTTTATTTCTCCTTTTTTTATTTAATTAGCATTGCATCTCCAAAAGAGAAAAATCTATATTTTTCTTTAACCGCTTCTTCATAAGCTTTTAAAACATAGTCCTTTTCAGCTAAAGCTGAAACAAGCATAAGTAATGTAGATTGTGGCAAATGAAAATTAGTAATTAATGCATCTAAACATTTAAACTTATAACCTGGATATATAAATATTTTAGTATCTCCTTCTGTTTCTTTTACAAATCCATTTTCATCTGCAACAGTTTCTAAAACCCTACATGAAGTTGTTCCAACTGAAACAATTCTTTTTCCATCTCTTTTAGCTTTATTTATTTTATCTGCATCCTCTTGTTTTATATAAAAATGCTCAGAATGCATATCATGTTTCTCTACTTCATTTTCTTTAACAGGTCTAAATGTACCAATACCAACATGAAGAGTAACATTAGCAATTTCAACACCTTTATTTTTAATTTTTTCCAATAATTCCTCTGTAAAATGTAATCCTGCTGTTGGTGCTGCAGCAGATCCCTCATATTTTGCATATACAGTTTGATATCTATCTTTTTCATTTAAAGTTTCATGTATATATGGAGGTAATGGCATCATGCCAATTTTATCTAAAATTTCATTAAATATTCCATTATAAGAAAATTTAACTTTTCTAGTTCCACCGGGCATTATATCTAAGACTTCAGCAACTAATAATCCATCACCAAAAATAACTTTAGTTCCTACATGTAATTTGTTTCCTGGTCTTACAATTGATTCCCAAATATCTCCCTCAATATTATTTAATAGTAAAAATTCAACATTAGCACCTGTTTCTTTCTTACCATATAAACGAGCAGGTATAACTTTTGTATTATTACGAACCAAGCAATCACCTGGTTCTAAATAATCTAAAATATCACTAAAATGTTTATGCTCAATTGTTTTATTTTCTTTATCTAATATCATTAATCTTGACTCATCCCTTTTTTCAATAGGAACTTGTGCAATTAATTCTTCTGGTAAATTATAATTAAAATCTGATACTTTCAAATTTTCTACTTCCTCTCTTTAATCTGATGTTACAGTTATATAGTTAGAATAAGACATATCTTCCTCATCTTTTTGAGTTGCTATTATATTTTTTAAATTTTCTATTAATTGTAAAATTGCATCAATAAAATTATGTGGTTTTGCTTCAAACTTAATCTCTATACCATATTGAAAATCACTAAGCTGTACAGGCTTTGTTTTATAAACAAGTTCATCAAGTCCAGTTTTTCCTTCTGTACTATCTATATCACATCTCATGTAAGCCTTATACCAATCTTTTAGTCCACTTTTACTTTGTGACTTATACCCAAATTTTTCATTATCATGTAATGCTGGAAAAACATACTGTCTCTCTTGTAAATTTCTTTCAAGTGAGTGTAAAAATTCATGTACAAATACTTCTTCTGGAAAAATATCATTTTTAATATCATATTTGTACATTGTACTATGTTGCAAGTCATTTGGCATACGGATATTTGAAAAACCTATTGAATCATATCTCATGCTTCCAAGACCTATCCATTCATTAACAGGAATACCTCCTGATGTATTTCCCATTCTAATTCCTATAAAAATGTGGTCATACTCATTTTCATTAATATATTCACTAATTAATGGTTTTACATCTGATGGCATAACATAATAATAATTGTCTTCATCATATGAAAGTGAAGTTAAAGGTTTATCAATTTCTATCACATCATAAGAAACTGTCATTAATCCTTTTGAGAATTCCTTACATGTATCACTAAATCTTCCCATATTTTCTTTCAAAAGTCTTTTATCTTCTTGAGTTAATGAATATTCATAATCTCTACCATTTAAATTAACATCAACATTATTAATAAGAAAACAAGCAACATTCCAATCTCTTGATACATCTTTAAAACCTTTTTCAACATGAATATCTGAAAACCAAACTTTTCCTTTTGAAAGTCCATCATATCCACCTAATCTAAAACATATTTTTAAAGACTCAGAATTTTTACTATCAACAAGTAAAGTAATCTTCTGCCAATCATTAGTACCTTGTAATGGTGTAGTTTGGTCAGCTGTATCCATTAAACTTATGCATGCGCCGGAAGTTTCAGGTCTATCGCTTTCAATATTTTCTGTTTTGACCATACATGTTATTTTGTATGGTGTATCTTTTTCAACAGCAATTTCTTTAAAAAATAATGCATCATTATAATCCTCATTTTCTATGCAATAACTGCTATCTTTTGTATAAGTTACCTTTGAATCTCTATAAAAAGAAGTTTTACTTGGCATTCTATGAGCCTTTGAAAAGTCATTAAAATAATATCTATTATAAATAAATATCACTGAACCTAATACAGCAACCAATGTACCTATAAAAATAATACTTGAAATCCATTTTTTCATATTTTTTCAATTATCTCCTTTAGTGATTTTTCTAAATTATCTATTGTACCTTCATTACGAATAACAAAATCAGCTTTTTTTACAAAAAACTCATTATTATTTTGAATTTTTAACCTTTGTCTTGCCAGTTCTTCTCCTATATTATCACGTATACATATTCTTAATATTTTTTCTTTATCTTCTGCTACAACTGCTACAACTTTATCGCAAATTTTCTCCATTTTAGCCTCATATAATAGTGGCACATCTATTGCAACATAGTCATAATTTTCGTTTCTAAGACTATTAAGTTGTTTATTTATATCATCTACAACATATTTAAAAGTTAATGTATTTAGTGCCTTTCTTTTATCGTAATTATTATAAATTATTTTAGCTACTTCTTTTCTATCTAAACTACCATCTTTTTTTAATATTTCATTTCCAAAAAGATTAACCATTTGTTTAAAATATTCTGTTTCTGGATTAGAATTTAGAGCCTTAGCCACTTTATCCGCATCTATAATAAATGCATTATAATTTTTTTCAATTAAACTGCATAAAGTTGTTTTTCCTGAACCAGAAGGACCAGTAATTCCAAGAATTTTCATTAATTTACTCCTCTATTTCAAATCCTTAATAGCATTTCTTGCAAGTTCATCACATCTATTATTAAATTCATTATCGCTATGACCTTTTACTTTAATAAATTCAACATGATGAATTTTAGTGAGTCCATACAATTCTTCCCATAATTCTTTATTTTTAACTGGCTTTTTATCTGCTGTTTTCCAATTATTTCTATGCCAATTATATATCCATCCATTGTTAAATCCATTAACAACATAAGCACTATCACTATATACTTTAACATTACATTCAAATTTTAATAATTTTAAAGCTTCAATAACAGCTGTTATCTCCATTATATTATTAGTGGTATCATTCTTTCCACCGTGATATTTCTTTTTTATTATCTTTATACATTAAAATAGAGCCCCAACCACCAGGGCCAGGATTTCCAGAACAAGCTCCATCTGTATATATAATTACATTTTCCATTATACTAACCTCTCAAAAATTGCCTTTTTATGCAATCTATGATATTATATCAATAAATAATTAATTACACAATAGTTTTTTAATATGCGTGTCAATAGATATGGAATAATTAATATCAGCTAAACTTAGAATAAATAAAAAATACAATACAATTATTAGTTTCTTGTGGCTCGCATTTGAAGAAGTTGTACAAAGCAGAGCTTTTGCAACTTCTATTCAAAGCTTCGAAACTGTGTATCACTAAATATTTATTACACAATATTTTTTTATATGCGTGCCAATAGATATGGAATAATTGATATTATTAATACATTATTAAATAAAAAAGATAATACAATTATTAGTTCCTTGCGGCTCGCATTTGAAGAAGTTGTACAAAGCAGAGCTTTTACAACTTCTATTCAAAGCTTCGAAACTGCGCGTCACTAAATATTTGTATTATCTTTTTTATTTATTCTAAGTTTAGCTGATATCAATTATTCTATATCTATTAGCACTTAAAAAAGGAGAAAATATTGAACACTATACTAACAATAATATCTGAATATAATCCATTTCATCTAGGTCATCAATATCACCTACAAGAAAGTATAAAACAAATAAATCCAGACTATAAAATCGCAATTATCTCTGGAAACTTTGTACAACGTGGTGAACCTAGTATAATAAACAAGTGGGAAAAAACTAAAGTAGCTTTAGATGCTGGTTTTGATTTAGTAATAGAACTCCCATGTATCTACTCTATTTCAAGTGCTGAAAATTTTGCAAGTGGAAGCATAAAAATAGCAAATCAAGTTGGAACAACACATCTATCATTTGGAAGTGAAGATGGAAAAATAGAAAATCTTAACAAACTATCAAAATTAATTTCAGAAAACGAAAAAGAATATTTAGAAAAAGTTAAAGAAAAATTAGCTGAGCGGACATTCATATCCAAAATCGCAAGAATTAGTAATAGATGAAATATTTTCAAACGAATTCCAAAACATATGCAGTCCAAACAACATACTAGGTTTAGAATATTTAAAATCCATTCAAAAAACTAATTCAAGTATTACACCTATAACAATAAAAAGAAACTTTGAACTAAACAGTTCTAGTAATATAAGAGTCATGTTAAGAAATTCAAATAATATTCCACAAAATGCTTTACCTGTATTTTCTTTTGAAAATATTAATACAAATATTAACTCTGGAAGCCTTGTATATTCACTAAAAAACTTTGAAAAGGAAATAATATTTACACTTAGAAAAATGACAATTAATGATTTAAAAAACGTGCCAGACATTCCTGAAAATTTATTAAATAAATTTAAAAAAGCAAGTAATTCTTGCAATTCTCTAAAAGAATTAATATCTATACTAAAAAATAAAAGTATTACGCAAGCAAGAATTCAAAGAATTCTATTATATATTTTATTAGGAATTACTAAACAAGATATGGAAATTTCAAAAAGTACTATTCCATATGTACGAATATTAGGAATAAATCAAAAAGGAAAAGAACTTTTATCTCCTATTTCTAAGCAAACACAAAATCTTATAACTTCTGTAAAGCCTTTTGAAAATAAATGTAAAGATAAAAACTTACTTAGAATGCTCGAAATAGATAAGCTTGCAACAGATATATATACATTAGCATACACCAAAAATTCAAAAAGCAATTTAGATTACACAAATAAAATAATCGAAAGGAATTAAAAAATGCAAAAACTAATAGTTGAACCAAAATACAATAATAAAAAATTAAGTACATTTTTATATGATCATTTTGATGGACTAACAAACTCTACTTTATATAAAGCACTAAGAAAAAAGGATATTAGAATAAATGATATACGTATAAATGAAGATAAAATAATACATGAATTTGATTCTATAACAGTTTTTATTATAGATGATTTACTTTTTAAAAATATTGAAATTGAAAAAGTATTTGAAGATGAAAATATTTTAATAGTAAATAAACCTGTTAGTTTAGAAGTAGTATCTGAAACAAATGAACAAGACTTAAGCAAAATCTTGCAAAAACAATACTCATACATAAAACCTTGCCATAGGCTAGATAGAAATACAACTGGTTTAGTTTTATTTGCTAAAAACCCTGAGAGCTTAAAGATTCTTTTAGAAAAATTTAAAAACAGAGAAATACAAAAAAATTATTACTGTACTGTAATAGGAAAAATGCCTAAAAAAGAAGAACTTCTAAAAGCATATTTATTTAAAGATAATAAAAAGTCATTAGTATATATTTCAGATACACCTAAAAAAGGTTATCAAGAAATACTTACAAAATATACTGTAATATCAGAAAATAATCAAAATAATACATCTATTCTTAATGTTGATTTAATTACTGGAAAGACACATCAAATAAGAGCTCATCTTGCTCATATAGGTCATCCAATACTTGGTGATGGAAAATATGGAATAAATGAAATAAATAAAAAATTTAAGTGTAAATATCAACAATTGGAAAATCATCAAATTCAATTTAAATTTACTACTCCAGCTGGTATTTTAGAATACTTGAATAATGAAATAATATCTTTATAATTAATATAATAAAAAACTTCGGCAAAGCTTATACATAAGCAATGTCGAAGTTCTTTTTTTTTTGTTCAAATTTGAACCTCTTATGGTTAGTTAATGTTAATTATATCATATACCTATTCATCTTTGTCAAAAATTAAAATAGCAGTTGTCCGTTTATATGATATTCCCTCATCACTTTGATAATGAAATGATGTAAGCTTATATCCGCTCTCATTCATCTTTTTCAACTGGTCTGCCATTTTGTCAAATGCATTCGCTACATCACAAGCATCAATGTATATTGGTTTTTGTTTTACCATAAGATTCTACCTCTCTTTCATATTGTAAGAGGTTCAATCTGAATTTACATAATATTATATCATATAAGTAAGCATAATTCAAGATTTTTTACTAGTTGTAATTGACTCTTGCAATAAAGCTCCATTTCTGTCATATGCTTCAATGTAATATGAATATGTATCTCCATTATCCATTGAATTCGCTTCTATTTTTATATCGTTGTTTTCCATATCTCCATTTATATTAATTACAGGAACTGTTGGTTTATTTTTATCATTTGCTAAAATATCAGTATATTTGTTATCACATAATTTATCATCTAAACTTACAATTTCTTCCCATTCACTTTGATTTTCTTCTCTACGATATATTACAAAATATTTGTCTGTTATATCATAACTAGACCAGTCTAATATAATTCCTCCCTTTCCATCAGCTAAATTCAAGTCTACTTTACTTGTTAATATTAGTTCTGGAACTT
>CANCZH010000063.1 GCA_947382445.1 uncultured Clostridium sp.
TCAAGGCCTTATAGGCCGATATGAAAATCCACCAGTTATACTGGTGGATAATTATTTATTCAGAAGTACTTGTAAGTATTGATACAGAAGAGATATCAATACTTTTTCTTATTCAATAATATTTCAAAAAACATTTAAAATTATTTGCTAATTTTTGATTTCTGATCTCAAATTGCTCTCTCAATTTTTTAGTAATAAAAATAAATATCAATATATAAAAATAAAAAGTTTTATGGTAAAATATTTATAGTGAAATATAGCGATAAATATTAATTTGTAGAGGAGATTAGAGAATATGAAGTTAATAAGTTTAAGTCCGATTTTTCCAACTATAGATATTAGAAAAACAGCAGAATATTATAAAACAAAACTTAAATTTGATATAGTAGAATATCTACAAAGTGAACAACCTCATATATGTATGTATAAAGATAATATTGAAATTATTTTAACACAAACTAATAGTGAAGCAATAAAGCCTAATCGTTTATTATATGGGTACGGATATGATGCTTATATCTATACAAATAATCAATTAGAATTGCAGGAAAAATTCAAAAAAGCAGGTGTAAAAATTGCAATACCATTAACACAAACAGATTATAATAATAAAGAATTTGTTATTGAAGATATTGATGGAAGATGGATTGCTTTTGGGCTAAAAGAAAAGTAAAATATAGATTACAATTTCAAGAGGTGTTGAGAATGAGTAAATATGAGCCATTATGGAAGTATTTAAAAGACAATAATAAAGAAAATTATAAATTATCTTATGAAGAAATTAAAAATATTTTAGGATTCGATATAGATCATTCATTTTTAACTTATAAGAAAGAATCAAAAAAATATGGATATGAAGTAGGTAAAATATCAATGAAAGAAAAAACAGTAATTTTTAATAAGATATAATTAGAAATTGCAAATTGAAAGTGATGTTTTATGAAAAAAGAAAGACAAATTACAAGTTATAGATGAATATCTAAATTTGAAAATATAAATACATTCAAAAACAATAAAATATGATTGTAGAGGAAATGTAATAATATGTAAAAGGAAAAATAGATGTGATTTTAAAAGTATAGATACATTTTATGACCAAAATAGTGGACGAAATATATAACGTTTGATAAAATAAAAAAAGGAATATTAATGGTAAAAATAATAGGAGAAAATGAAAATGGAAAATAATATTTTTAAATTTGCAACAAAAGAATTATCACAAGATGCAACGGTTGCTTGGCTTGTAGATTGCTATCGCTTTAAAGAGACAAAAGAAATAGGAGAAAAGTTTATAAAAGAATTTATTTTAGAAAAAGATGAAGAAATAAAGAAAGTAAAGATAATAAGGCAATATCATAAAATAGATGTATTTATACAGATAGAAACCGATAAAATGGATTATAACATAATAATAGAGAATAAAAGAGGCACATTTTTGCATGATAACCAACTAAAAAATTATGTGAATCGAGTTAAAGAAAAAGGTAAAAAAATAATAGTGATATTGTTTAAAAGTAGCAATATTTTTCCATTTGAAGAATTACAATATGAAATTGAACAACAAGATATAAAAAAAGACATAGGAAAGATAGATATAGAATTTAAACTAAGAGATGCACAAAGCTTTTTAAATGCTTTGAAAATAGATACAAACCATATGATATTAAATATGATTATAGAATATTATCGTGAAATAATAGCTGATAATGAAAAATTAAAAGCGGAGGATTGGAAATTACAAATAAAAAAACAAGATTGGGAAGAATTTTATAATATAGTGATAAATGAATTAAAAAAAATAAATATTCAAGAATGTAGAGATGAAAACGGAAATATAATAGGAATTAAAAGACCTAAAGGTATGGGGATTCAAGCATTAAGAACAGATTTTACAATTGCAAACGTAGAATTTATAGATAAATCTAATAAAATAATACCGAAATCAGAAGATATTTGGAGAATTGGAATCGATTGGGGATTATATGAATTAACATGGAATAAACAAGTAAGGGTAATACTATTCTGTAATACAGATAGAAAAGAACGTAGAAAATTTCAGGAATTTGTAAAGAGTAAAATAAAAGAAAAAGAAGAAATAGATGTAAAAGGAACAAAACATACATTTGCCACAATAGAAATAAAGGATAAAGAAATAATAGGGCAAGACAAAGAAAAAATAGCAGAAATCATAGTAGAAAAGGTATATAAAATATATAATGAAATAAAAAAATGGTTTGATGATTATGAGAATTTAGAACTTACGAAGGCAAGAGATTAGATGAACTTATACGAGAAAAATGAAAATAAAAATTGAATTATAAATATGATACAAATAAAAAATTGAAATTAGAAAAAAACAAAAATAGTAAGCCAATATACTATTCTTTGCGAAAATGAATTTTATTACTTAATAGTATGTAAATACATAATATGACCAATACGTTTTACAATAAATACAAAATCCTATATACTAATAATGTAGATAGGATTTTTTTAAATTGTAAAAGAAATTGGAGTTAAAATGGAAAATTTAGAAAGACAAAGTATAACAATGAAAGAAGAAACTACAGAAGATATTCTAAAAAGTTTAGATAAGTGTTATGGTGTAACTTTTTTTAAAAATAAACTAAAAGAATATGTAGAATATATTAGACTAAAAAAAGAAAACAAGATAAATATAGGAAATAATAATATTATACTATTCTGTGATAACAATTCTAAAGATTATGAAAAAGAAGTAGAGATAATTAGTAAAATATTGATAAAAGAAAACATAATAAAAGATGGTAGCATAACAATTATTACTGATTTATATACTTTAAAAAATAATGAACTTGAGAAAAATAAACTTTATATTATAGATGATGAAAATAAGATTGATAGAAAATTAGAAACAATAATTAAGAGGAATTCAACTTGTATATTTGTTGTTATAATAAAAGATTCAAAATTAATATCAAAAAGAGATAAAGATAACCCACTAGAAATGTTACAAAGAAATTTTTATTGGGAACTAAATATAATAGAGCCTACACAGGAAGAAAAGATACAATATATAAAGAATATAGCAAAACAAAATGGCTTAAAAATAAATTTAGAAGATTGGATAATAAAATCTATTGCAGAAAATTCAATGATAGAATTAGATAAAACACTTATTAGAGCTTGTATTAAAGCTAATAAACAAGAATTAAAAGAAATAAATACAGATTGTTTTGATTTAGACAATATTTTGTTTAAATGGGGTAATCCAAAAACAGATAAAAAATCCGAATATGGATTACAACAATTAAATTCTTTAATTGGATTAAATGATGTAAAAGAACAAATAAAGAAAATATTGAGTTATATTGAAGTAGAAGGAGAACGAGGTGGACAAGGAAGAACTATGCTACACATGTGTATGCGTGGAAATCCTGGTACAGGAAAATCAACAGTGGCAAGAATAATTGGTGATATATTTGCAGAAAATGAAGTATTAAGCACTAAAAGAATTTTTGTAGAAGTTGGTAGAGAAGATTTAATTGGTGAATATGTAGGACATACAGCAGCAAAAACAAAACAGGTTATACAACAAGCAATAGGTGGAGTATTATTTATAGATGAAGCATATTCACTAATACAAGGAGCAGATGGTCGAAAGAATGATTATGGCTACGAATGTATAGCAGCATTAATTAAAGAAATGGAAAATCATAGAGAAGATTTGTGTGTTATATTAGCAGGCTATCCAGAAGAAATGGAAAGACTGCTAAATGCAAATTCAGGTTTCGAAAGCAGAATACAATTTTTTGTAGATTTTCCAGATTATAATGTAGAAGAATTATATGAAATATTTTTAAAACAATTTAAAGAAGATTTTCTTAAATTAGAAAAAGGTTGTAAAGAAATTGCAATTGAGTATTTTGAAAACGAAGTAAAATTAAAAAAAGAAAATTTTGGAAATGGACGTTTAGTACGAAATCTAGTAGAAAAGATAAAATTTGAACAAGCTGTGCGAATCAAAGAAAAGGGTAGTGATGATTTATATACAATAACACCACAAGACATAAAAAATGTAGTAGATAAAATTAAAACTGTAGAAAATAAAAGGAGAATAGGATTCGGAGGATAGAACTATGACTGAATGTGAAAGGATGTAGAAGAAAATGAAAAAGATTTATCTATTACAGGTAATGTTTGATTTTAACAACTATGAACATCATTATGAAAATGTATATTCAAGTTTAGAATTGGCAAAACAAGTCGGAGAAAAATGGTTAGAAGATGAATTAAGAAAAGAATATGAAGATTGGTTTGAAGAAGATACAAAAACAGATATTAAAAGAAAAGAATTATCTAAAGAACAATTATTTAAACTAAAAACTATTTACGAATTTACAATAACAGAATTTGAACCTGAAAATGTTGATAAATTAAATGATATAAATAATTTACCTGTTGTAATTGATTTTGATATTCATGATTTATATTGTGCTGATTTAGTACCTGCAAAAATAGAACATAGTTATGATTATAATGGAAAAGAAATCTATATTACAGGTATATATATTTTTTGCTACAAAGGTAAAAGATTAGAAAGAAAAGTTATGATAGATTATGAAGATTATATAAATCCATCTGCTGGTACAAAATTTAAAAAGGGGGATATAGTAAAGATAAAGGAAGATTATGATAGTCATTCAAGAAATTATAATTTTTATGATAAGCTACATGTAATAACAGATATTCCACATAAAAAGAAAAATCAAAAATTCTTTAGAAATTCCTATGATGTTATAGTTAATCATAACAGCTTTGATGAGGGCTGTCATGTAGATGTCTTTAATGAAAAAGAACTAGAATTATATACAGATAAATTACCTGCTGATTCTCCTCTTATATTTTTAAGCAAATATTTTAAAGGAAAAATAAAATTAAAAAATATAAGTTGGATGGATATTGAATGTGGAAGAATAACATTGAATGAAAATACAAGCTTTAGAAATATTTCAGAGATAATGGAACAAATGTAAGGAAATTTAGTTTTAGATAGTGAGGGCATCGACTCTATATAACAAGCCTGATTAAATAATAGTAGAGGTAAAAGACTTAAGTTCAAAAATAAAGTAGGTGAATAATTTTGAAAATAAGTGTAGATGTTGTAAAAAATAAAAGTATGATAATGATTATGAATAGTAATGGATAGATATTTATTGATACAAGAGAAATAAAGCATAATTTAGAAAATTTGGGGAAAGTAAGAGAAAAGAATATCATGAGTTATCTAAAAAGGACTTATATGCTAATTTGAAAGCAGTATTTATAGTAGAAATTTTATTTATTGTAATACATTTTCCATATAGAGTTATATATAAACCTAAAAGAAACATAATTTTAGTGAATTATTTTCAGCATTTGAAGTTAGAGATAACAGATTGATTTATAGGCAGGGGATTTCAATTTTACTAACTTTCTAGATTTCACAAACGTGTCTAGTTAGGGCACAACTTTTTTCGACGTTCAAAAATCATTTTTCTAATCAGATTGATTAACCACAACAGTAAGAAAAAGGGACACACACTTAAAAATATGGGAAAAATCAGTTGAAGATACAATAAATGTGCCAAAAAGATTTAAAGAAAAATTACAAATTAAAACAACAAATAAAATGTATAACTAAAAACATCAAGATGGTTTGAAAAAAAGAATCGTAAGGGGAGTTCTTATTCCCAATTAGATTCAGAAAGAAAGAGGTAAAAAAATTATGAGAAGCAAAGAAAAAATCAACCTTCCAGAGATTGCAGAGAAGCAAAGAGATTCAAAAGAACAAATTGCACTTAGTATAATTGGATTGATAATACTAGGAATAACATATCTAGTTTACGAAGCGATAATGTTTCGGCTTGGTGTAGATATCTGTAATAAATGGATTAATCGCCTTGTACTGGTAGTAATAATAATAGGTGCTACCAGCATAGCGAAGGGCGTGTATGTGCTGATTAAATGTAAGAAAAAATTAAGAAATAGGAATTAAAACTCTTTTTTGAAAGTGGCATGACTTGAATAAAACCAAGTTGTGCCATTTTTTATATTATAGGAAATTCATATAATATAAATACATTCCACAGAAAATTGATCTGCAATTTTCACAAATGAACAAAGACGCAGATTTTAAAATGCTTAAAACAGAGATAATATTATTAATGTCTGTTTTGGTTCTTATAATAGAAGTATTAAGATAATTCAGCAGTTTAACACACACTTCTGGCCAAATGTAATAATAGATGTAAACATTAATTTTAAAAATATATTCAAAAAAATAATCTTATATGTTATACTAATAATGATTTTTAGAGATAATAAATAAGAGTATTATTTGAGATTTAAAATAAAAAATATTGAAAGGAATCATAAACATGAATGCCAAAAAAAACATAGTAATTATAGGAATAATAGCTTTAATATTAATGATTATAATAGCAGTGATAATAGCAGTTTTAAATGCTCAAAATGAAAAAAAGTCAATAAAATTTTCTATGGAAAATAATAAAACAAATCAAGTAAATAATCAAGAATTAGAAAATACAGTAAAGAATGAAGTACAAAGGCCGAAAAGCGATATTGAAGGAGAAATTGAATATGTAGAAACATCGGACGGAGAAAAGATACCAGTTCCCCCAACATTTAAATATATGGAAGGGGAATTAAAAACAGGAGCAGTAATACAAGACAAAAATGAAAATCAATTTGTTTGGGTTCCAATAAATGATGCAAATTCATATGAAAGACAAATATTTATAAATAATGGAGATGGCATAACACTAGAAGATATAGAAGAATTAAACTTAAAAGATATAAATTCATATAATGACGAATTTGATGATTCAATATTAAAATATGGAGGATTTTATGTAGCACGTTTTGAAGCTGGAAAAGAATCAAATATAGAAACACCAGTATCAAAACAAAATGTGTTACCTTGGACACAAGTTGTTTGGCAAAGAGCAAAAGAATTATCAACAACAATGTATGATGAAAATGACTATTTTCAAACAGACTTAATAAACAGTTATGCTTGGGATTCAATTTGTAACTGGATGAGAAATACAGGAATAAACATAGATGATTCAACATCATATGGAAATTATCAAAATAGCAGTGATGGCTTAAACAGAGTACTTGAAACAGGAAGTAATGAAAGATGGAAAGTTAATAATATATATGATATGGCAGGAAATGCCTGGGAATATACAACAGAAGAATATGGAGAACATGAAAAATATCATATGGGAAGAGGTGGTGGATATTGGAATTACGGAAATTTATATCCAATATCTACACGAGCAACATCAGAAGATAATTCAGACTTAAATATTGGTTTTAGAGTAGTAATGTACTTAAAATAATTAAAATAACAGGTTGACATTATTTTTATATTAAAGATATAATATTATCATGCAAAAGAAAAAGAGAGGTATCTGAAATGGAAGAAAAGAAAGAGAATTTCAAATTTCTAAAAAATATTTCTGAAAGATTTAAAACAATAGATGAAAAAAAGAAAAAATTTATAATAGTTATATCAATTATAGTAGCTACATTAATAGTTATATCAATTGTTACATCAATAACATTAGCATTAACTATTAATGATGCTGGAAAAATAGCAGGAAATCTTAGTAATGAGGGCTTTGCCATACAAAAAGGTAACAAAGCATATTTAAGTAATACTTTAATAAATTCAGGTGATGAATCTGTTAAAAGTGGATTATATGAAATTAGTAATAAAAATACATCAAAATTAATAACAACAGATGAATATGTAAAATCAATAAATTTTTACAAAGGAGACTTATATTATTTAGCAATTAATAAATCTGAAAACGGAAATTATATTAGACAAGTAGTTAAAATTAAACCAAATGGAGATAAAAAACAAATACTTGTTGATAACATAGAAACAACAACAATTGCAAATAACTCATTAAATGTAAGTGATGGATGGGTATATTATACAAATTCTGATAATAAGTTAGAAAAAGTAAAGAAAAATGGAGAGAAAAGGCAACAAATATCAGATGAAGAAATAGTAAAATTCCAAATTTCAGGGAAATATATATATTATACAACAAAAGATGACGATTTTAAAAGAATGAAAAAGAATGGATCTAATATTGAGAAATTTGAGAACGGAATAGATTCATTTCAGATTGTTTCAAATGATGTTTACTATATAAGCAAATCAAATGGTCATTTAATGAAATTGAGCCTAAAAGACAATACAGATACAGAAATAGTTGACAAAAAGATAAAAACATTTAATATTTATGAGAAAACAATTTATTATGCAGTAAATGATGTAACAGAACAAGCAATATACAAAATAAAAACAAATGGTAAGAAAAATGAAAAAATTGTTGACTTAGAAAGTGCAAATGTATTTATTTGTGTAATAGGAAATTGGATTTATTATACTGATAAAGTAGAGAATTCACCTTATTATTATACAATTTATAGAGTAAAAACAAATGGGGAAAATAAGGAAGCTATTAACATATAAAATATAAGCGGACAATAAAAAAATGAGTCCGCTTATACTGTATAAGGAGGAAAAATGAGTTTAGGAACAATAGCATTTAATAAAGAAGTATTTAATTTAGACTTTATGACATCAGAAGAACTTGAGAATCTTTTAGATCATATTGAAAAAGAGAAATTAAAAGTAAGAAAAGAAATGAAGAAATTAGTAAAATAAAGGAGTTTGAAGCTTGGTGGAAAAAGTGGAGAATAAAGATAAAAAATTTGATGAAGTAGTAAATAGATGGAAAGAATTATCTTATGATTATACAATAATATCAGCAGCAATTCAGTATAAAAAAAGTAAAGAAATAATTTCTAAAAAAACAGATAATGAAAATGTAGCAATAACATATGGAATAAATACAATAAATAAAAAGGTTTTAGAAAATCCTCAAAAATATTCTGAAATAGAAAAAGAATTCAAAGAATTAATAAAAAAATATGAAGACAATTTAATAGAACTTGCAAATTATCATGATTTTTCAATAGTTCAAGGATACACCAAAATACTAGAAGAAGAAAAAAATCAGCTAGAAATGTATACTAAAATTTATAACTTAATAAAAGAAGAAAACGATGCTAAAAGAAAAGTTGATAATAGTGATGATGAAATAAGAGAAGAAATTTGTAATATTGAAGATGAATTATCAAAAAGTGAACTAAAATTACGTAGATTGAAGCCAACAATAAGAAAAAAAATTGAAGAAAAAGAAAATAGTATAATGAGTGCAATGGAATCAGCACATCAAGAAATTCAAAGGGAAGTTAAAGGACCAAAAGTATTTACAAAAGCAACAAAATTTTTCTTAGGAAAATTTAGTCCACATAAAATGATAGAAAAGAATGTATTTTCAAATGTTAAAAATAGAATTGAAAAATATGAAAACGAAAAGAAAATAAATCCAAAGAAAATAAATTCAAAATATCTTGAAGAAGAAATTACTGAAACAATAAAACAATTAACTACATCAGAAACAAAAGAAGATTAGAAAACTATTGCAAAAATAAAAAAATGATGTTAAAATATTAAATCATAAGTAAAATCAACGAAAAAGCATAGTAGATTTAGGCCCAATATAGAAAGAGAAAATAAGTGATTACGCTGAG
>CANCZH010000064.1 GCA_947382445.1 uncultured Clostridium sp.
TTAAATACTAATATTTCTATATTTTATATTGCAATTATATATAATTTTGTGGATTTAATGTATTTCCATTATATCTAATTTCAAAGTGCACATGATATCCTGTTGAATTACCTGTTGAACCAACAGCAGAAATATTTTGTCCCTTTGAAACAGTTTGACCAGCAGAAACATATAATGCACTACAATGTGCATAATAAGTTTGATATCCGTTTCCATGATCTATAATAACTAAATATCCATATCCACCTTTTTTTCCTGAAAATTTAACTGTACCAGATGCTGCTGCATAAATAGGCGTACCATTTGCAATAGCTATATCTAATCCAGTATGAAATCCAGATGATCTTTGACCATATTTTGATGTAATTGTGCCACCAGATACTGGTCTCATAAAAATTCCGCTATCAGCTGGAACACTAACATTCTCAGTTGCTGTTGCACTTACATTTTCAGATGTTCTTGACGCACTTCTTGAAGAAACTGCTGCTGCTCTTTCAAGTGCAGCCTTTCTAGCAGCCTCTTGTTGTCTTTTAGCTTCAGCGGCTTTTTCTTCTGCTTGCTTTTTTTCATATTCTTGAACTTTAATTTCAACATCCTGATTTATAGTTAATTTAGCAATTTCCATAGATGATGTATTTATCTCTACTTCTTTTTTATCTTTCTCTTGTTCTTCAACCTCTAAATTTAATTCAATATTTTGATTAACTTCAGATTTTATATTTTCAACAACCTGTTCGGCTTCTTCCTTAGTATCCACACAAGTTTTGACATTTCCATCTAATTTTATGGCATATGTTTTACACTTGATTTCAGAATTTTCCTTAATTAAAGCAAGTACTGTTTCTTCTTTCGTTTCAGATTCTTTAACATTGCTTACTAATTCAAGTTCATATTCTGGCATTGCTTCAACTTTAATTGAAGTAATATTTCCCTCTAAATTGTTTGCAAATGCTTCAATTTTTTCTTGCATTTTTGCTTTATCTTCTACATATCCAATTACTTCACCATTTAACGTAACTTTATATAATGGTTTATACTTAATGTAAATGAATGATGCTACTATTAAAAGACCTATAATTGCTATACCAGTAAATTTAGCTAGTCTTCTTACATAGTATTTTATACACTTACCTACTATAAACATTCACTCCTTTTCTTTTAATTTTTAATCGTCACGCATCTTCAATTATACCATTCATAGGCAATTTTATCAATTTGTATATTTTAGCATATGCAATTTTCTAGCTTTTTATCCAAAATTCACAAAGTATAATTTCAATTTTTTAAATACTTTCCTCTATTTCTCTCTTTTTTACTCGTTTTTTCGCACAAAATCGTGGTTTGACTTGAATATAAAATAAGCTCAAAGCAATAAAAAATAGATTAAAATTAAAAACTTATATGACGCATAGTTTCAAAGTTGAGCATGAAAATGTTAAAAGCTTGCTTTATACATTTTCAGTGAATACGAGCGCAAGGAATAAAGTTTTTAATTTTAATCTATTTTTTTGCTACTTTAATTTCTATAATTTAAGTCAAACTTATTTTTTACGTCTATTAATTACATAAGTGCTTCCCATTACTGATTTAGCTTGATGTTTAACTTGAGCACCAACCTCACCAATTTCCAAAGTATTTTTAAATCTTCCAACATCAATTTCAACAACACCAATAGAAATTGATGTTAAAGGAAACTGTTCAATAATACCTCTTCTATTAGCAACCTCAATATAACCTTTTTGAATATCCTCGTCATTATAAAAATCTAGCACATTTGTATCAAAATCAAATATTATATTATTACAAACTTTATCAAAATCAGTATATGACGTAATTGCAATAAAATCATCTCCACCAATATGTCCAATAAAACTATTATCTAGACCAAGTGAATGTATATTTTTAACTATGGTTCTAGCAGTAAATTTAATTATTTCATCACCATTAGAAAAACCATATATATCATTATATGCTTTAAAGTTGTCTAAGTCGAAATAAAACACAGCAAATTTTTCTCTATTTAATAATCTTTTTTTCATTTCTGCCTGTATCTGAACATTTCCAGGAAGCCCAGTAAGAGGGCTAATTCTTCTATTGGTTTGCAATAATCGTAAAATATTTTTTACAGTAAAATATAAATATTCTCTATCAACTGGCTTAATTATAAAATATTCCACTGATTGTTCTAAAATTTTAACTCTATGCTCTTTCTCCCAATCTGAAGAAATTACAATAATAGGAGTTATACTATTATCCTCATTTGCTCTAATGCTTTTACATAACTCAACTATATCCATATCAATTGTATCTTCATCAATTATTATCATATCTGGTATATTAGTTAAAGCAACATTTAATTCTTCTGTTTTTACAGATTTAAATTGATAATCCACTTCATCTTTAAAAATCTGTTTCAAAACATTTAAAACACTTTGTGTATTATCAATTATATAGATATCTTGAATCATATCTTTCTCCTTTGTTTTCTACTTCTACTATATATATATCCTAAACATATTTTATTTTCAAGATTTTTTAGAATTATTCAAGAATTTAGTTAGCCTTTCTGATTTCATAGTAGGAAATGCCTTACGAAGTCTTTTCATTCTTCTTTCTAGTTTAATTTGAGTTTCGTTTTGTTTTAATTTTAATATTCCTAAAATTTGGTCATTTTGCTTGATTTCAGCAATTTTTCTTAATACTTTGTATCTGCTTGCTCTTCGCAATTTATTAATATTTTCAAATCGTATTGAATTTTTTGCATTAATAACTTCAATTTTATTTTTAATATCTTCTGTAATTTTCTCCCAATCTTTAAGTCTGATATTAATTTTAATAAGTTTAACAGTTGTATTAATTGTATCAATTAACATATATATTACTCCAACACATACTAAAATTAATATTATTGTATTTGGTATTTTGGAAACTAATCCCTCAACAAATGGGTGAATTAATTTCATAAAAATAATTCCTAATATTCCCCAATATATTGAGTTTAATAAGCAAACTCTTCCTTGAATATTAAACTTATTTTTCGAATAATCCCAATATTTCGTTTGAAAAACTATTTCTAAAAATAAACCTACAATATATTCAAATACTGAAAGAGCAAACATTCCAAATAAAAATAAAATAAATATATTATTTGTTACTCCTCTTAATGAAAAATACATTATTAAAGCTCCATAACCATATATTGGGCAAAATGGTCCAGCTAAAAATCCACTGTTTACAATTTTCTTTTGTAAAATAGATTTATATAATGATTCTAAAATCCAACCTAAAAAAGAATAAATAAAAAAATAAATTATAAATACAAAAATTTCGTCCATATTATACTATTTCCCTTATTATAATATTAAAAAGGCGGAAATTTATATTCCGCTCTTATTTATATATCGCAAGTTCCTTCACTTTCTGACCAAACTTGTTCTTGCTCTGTATATGCCCATACATAAATTCTATTAGGACCTTCAATTGTTGGGACTTCAAAATATACTTCTCTGGCTTGTTCTGGATCATCAAATGTTTTTTCAAATTCTTCACCATTTAAGTCATATTTAACTTTTGTTATTCCTCTAGCATATGTAATAGTAACACATATATTTTTCTTATCAGTTGTTAATGCAAATTCAATTTTAGGTTTTCCAGCATATACATCATAGTCTTGTTCATAAACCTTTGAATTTTTTGCTTTATCTACTGCACATATTCTAATTTCTGTACTTGTAGTGTCAACTAAATCTATTTCAGTTTTTATAGTTTTATTGTCTTCTCTATCGTTAACTTGAACCTCTTGTTCACCATTAACAGAATAAGTTATATAATCAATTTCTGTTTCATCTGTTGCAGTAACTAATAGTTTCTTTCCTTGAAGAATTACATCTATTTTTGGTTCTATTTTATCAACTCCTACATCTGTATAATAATGCTCTACATATTCAGTAATATTAGCTGATTGAACTGTTTTTACTGTTATATAAATTGTAGAATCTCCTTTTGGAATTCCTATATTTGAAAGGTTCATTTTATTAGTTCCAGTACCTTTTTCTCTTTTTTCTTCTCCTATAAAACAAATTTCATCTTCATTAATATCTTCATCATCATTTTCGTTTTCTTCTTCTGATTCATCTTTTTGTTGATGTTCTATATTATATTTTTGAATTTCTTCTAAAGTATTATCTCCTTTATACCATCTATATGATACAAATTCAATTTCATTTCTTGATAAAACATCAATTGAAACAATGTCTTTATCTGCAAATAATGAAATTTCTGGAATTGTATCTGCACTAGAAATTGTTTTAGAGTTATTTATTTTTTTACTTTCAGATAATGAATATCCTGCTTTTCCAATAAGACATATAGCAAAAATTATTATTAAAATAGCATACACTTTTATAATACGTACTGTGTCTCCTGGATTTCTGTGAATTTTTTGCTTTTTAGGTCCACTATGGTCTAGTATTTGGTTCAAACTATCTCACCTCGATTTTCAGGATGTATTATATCATAATTAAATAATAATTGAAAATACATTTTTTCAAAATGTTTTTAATCTAAAACTTCAAGTCCTGCAAATCTCGCCATTAATCTTTTGTGGCCTACTTTATCAAATGTTATATCTACTTTTGCATCATCACCCTCAGCTTCAACATAATTAATTTTTCCTTCACCAAACTTTTTATGGTATACACGTCCACCTGCTCTATAAATACTTATATCAACTGTACTATCAGACTTTTTATTTAAATTATTTAAGAAGTTTTCAGCTGATTTAAAAGCATATTGTGTTTTTGATTTTACAGTACTTGTAATAGTATCAGATTTGTATGAAGTAACAGCTGACTTTCCATATTTCCATTCATATTGATAATCTCCATATGTTTTATTTTCATTTTCAATAAATACTTCTTCATAACCGTCTAATAATTCTTGTGGAATTTCTTTAACAAATCTGGAAACTTGGTTACAACTTGTTGAACCAAATATTGTTCTTTGTTTTGCACAGCTTATAAATAAGTGTTGTTTTGCTCTTGTTATACCAACATAGCAAAGACGTCTTTCTTCTTCTAATTCTTTTGGTTCTCCAACAGATTTATATCCTGGGAAAATTCCCTCTTCCATTCCTACTAAAAATACTGCTGGAAATTCAAGTCCTTTTGCACTATGTAATGTCATTAAAGTAACAGAATCATCACTATCATCTGTACTGTCAAGGTCACTAGAAAGAGTTATTCCCTCTAAGAATTCTTCTAATGAATTATCTGCAAGTTCTTCTTCAAATTCAATTGCAACAGTTAAAAATTCATCTAAATTCTCAAGTCTTGTTTCTGCTTCTGTTGTATCTTCATCTTCTAATGCTTTTGTGTATCCAGTTTTATTTAGTGTTTCTTTTATTAATTCTGAAATTTTTATGCTATCTTTCTTACTTCTTAATTCTTCTATTTGAGAAATAAATTCTCTTGAATTTAAAAATACTCTATTTAAACCAAATTCATCTGCTCTTTTTATTACATCATACATTGAAGTTTCAGATTGTACTGCTATTTGCTCTACATTGTCTAAACTTGTTTTTCCTATACCTCTTTTAGGTTCATTTATAATTCTTGTTAAACTTAAATTATCTGATGGGTTTTGAATTAATCTTAAATATGCAATAATATCTTTAATTTCTTTTCTCTCATAGAATTTTAAACCACCAATAATTTTGTAAGGTATATTTTCTCTTCTTAAAATATCTTCTATACTACGTGATTGGCTATTCATTCTATATAAAACAGCAAATTCGTTATATGTCATATATTCTTCTCTACGAAGTCTATTTATATTTTCTATAATAAAATTAGCTTCATCATATTCATCTGTGCCTCTATAAATATTTATTAATTGGCCTTTTCCATTTTCAGTCCATAATTTTTTTTCATATTTTGTTTCATTGTTTTTTATAACAGCGTTTGCTGCATCTAGTATATTTTGTGTACATCTATAATTTTGCTCTAATTTTATAATTTTAGTTCCTGGAAAATCTCTTTCAAAATTTAAAATATTAGTAATATCAGCTCCTCTAAAAGAATATATACCTTGATCATTATCTCCAACAACTGTAATATTTCCATGACGTGCTGCTAAAATTGATATTAAAGTAAATTGTGCCTTATTAGTATCTTGGTATTCATCTACTAATACATATTCAAATTTTTCTGAATAGTATTCTAAAGCATCAGGATTTTCAGATAAAATTCTAATAGTATAATTAATAATATCATCAAAATCAATGGCATTATTTTCTTTTAAACGTTTTTGATATAAGTTATAAATTTCAGCTATTGTTTCTTTTCTTATTTCACCATTAGTTCTCATTTTATACATGTCTGGTTCTAACATTTCGTTTTTAGCATTACTAATTTCTGATAGAACCGCTCTGTCAGTAAACATTTTATCATCAACATTTAGTTGTTTTAAACATTGTTTTACAAGTGTTCGTTGGTCTGAAGAATCAAAAATAATGAAAGAAGATGTAAAACCAATTCTATCAATATATTTTCTTAAAATACGTACACAAATTGAGTGGAATGTTCCTATCCACATGTCTCTTGCAACTTCACCAACTAGTTTTTCAACTCTTTCTTTCATTTCATTTGCAGCTTTATTAGTAAATGTAATAGCTAATATATTCCAAGGTTTTACTCCCTTTTCTTGCATTAAATATGCAATTTTATGAGTTAATACTTTTGTTTTCCCACTACCTGCACCAGCAATAACTAGGCATGGTCCATCTGTATTTAATACAGCTTGTTTTTGTCTTTCATTTAATTGTTCTATAATTTCATCCATTGTTTTATCCCTCTTTTTCTAAACTTATGTTCGGATTATATAATAAATAAACAATTTTGTAAATAGCTTATTTTCTTATTTTTTTTAATTTTCCTCTTGACATTCTCTTACCACTTTATGTAAAATGATATTAATGAAATATTATAAGGAGGAACTATAATGGCAAAAATAAAAAAAGCAGTTGTTCTTATTTTAGCAATATTAACAATATTACTTTTTGCAAATAGCACATTTGCAAGTACAATTCAACCTAAAAATGAATCAGGCAACTCATCAAGCAATAATACTTCTACCCAACCTGCAAATAATTCATCTAATAATGCAGTAAATAATACTCCATCTAATGCATCAAATAATTCATCTAATAACACATATAACAGTTCTAATGCTTTAAGTGGTGGAAATAATAATGTGTATAGCACACCAATAAATACAACAAATTCATCACAAAATATACCAAATACGGGTATCGATAGTATGTATTTAAATTTTGCACTTATTCTTTTATTAACTCTTGTACTTGGAATGTTCTCATTAGTGCAATATAAGAAAATAACTAAAAAAGAAGATGAATAAAAAAATAGATAATAAATTATTTAACAACATGTAATTTCAAAATAAAGAGAAAATAATTTATTATCTATTTTTTACTATTCTTGATTTCCTTTTAATTTTTCAGCTCTATCATAAGCAGTTAAACTATCAATCATTTCATCTAGGTTTCCATTTAAGAAATCTTCCATCTGATAAATACTCAATCCAATTCTATGATCAGTTATACGTCCTTGTGGATAATTATAAGTACGAATCTTTTCACTTCTATCACCAGCACCAACCTGAGACTTTCTTTCACTAGCAAGTTCTTCATCTTGCTTTTGTTTTTCCATTTCATATATACGAGATTTTAGCAATCTCATTGCATATTCTCTATTTTGAACTTGAGAACGTTCTGTTTGACATTCTGCAACAATTCCTGTTGGCTCATGAATTAATCTAACTGCTGATGATGTTTTATTAACATGCTGTCCACCAGCACCAGAAGCTCTAAATACTTCCATTCTAATATCAGCTGGATTTAATTCTACTTCAACATCTTCAACAACAGGTAAAACAGCAACAGTTGCTGTTGAGGTATGAATTCTACCACTACTTTCTGTATCTGGAACTCTTTGAACTCTATGAACTCCACTTTCAAATTTTAATCTACTATAAGCACCTTTCCCAGTAATCATAAAAGAAATTTCTTTATATCCACCAAGTTCTGTTTCATTTTCATTTAAAACTTCCATTTTCCAGTGTTTTCTTTCAGAATACATTGAATACATTCTAAATAGAGTACCCGCAAATAAAGCTGCTTCTTCTCCGCCAGCTCCCCCACGAATTTCACAAATAATATTTTTATCATCATCTTTATCCTTAGGGATTAAAAGTATTTTCAATTCCTCTTCTAATTGAGGTATTTTTTCTCTGCATTCTTCCATTTGCATTTCTGCAAGCTCTTTCAAATCTCTATCTGAAAGCATTTCTTTTGCTTCTTCCATTGCATCTTTTACTTTTTTATATTCTCTATATTTTTCTACTACATCTACTAAATCACTATGTTCTTTCATTAAGTTTTTCCATTCATTTTGTCTAGAAATAACTTCTGGATCACTAATAAGTTTATTTAGCTCCTCATATCTCTTTTCAACCGCTTCTAATTTTTGAAACATAAAAACCTTCCTTTCCAAATTAACATTAATATTATAGCATAGAAACTTCTTATATTTCAAGCATTTCGTCAATTTCTAAAATAGTTTCTGCATTTTTCTTAGTAATACATGCAACCTCTTCTAAAGAAATACCTTTTATATTAGCTATTTTCTGAGCTACAAACTTAACATTTCTAGAAGTATTTGTTTCGCCTCTATGAGGCTCAGGAGATAAGTAAGGACTATCGGTTTCAATTAAAATTTTATCCATTGGAACTAAATTTACACAAGGTTCAGATTTAGCATTTTTAAATGTAATATTTCCACTAAATGATATATAAAACCCTAATTTTAATCCTTCTTTTATTAATTCTTGGTTTAATGGACAACAATGAAAAACTCCTTTTTTTAAAACTGGATGTTCTTTTAAAATTTGAATAGTGTCTATAACTGCTTCTCTTGTATGAATTACAATAGGAAGCTTGCATCTATTGGCTATTTCTATTTGCTTAATAAAAACTTCTTTTTGTAATTCTTTATTATTTTTATTCCAATAGTAGTCAAGACCAATTTCACCAATAGCAACTATTTTTTTCTCTTTTGTTATTTTTTCTATTTCTTTAAGTTCTTTTTCCACATTTTCATTAATATCATTAGGAGAAATTCCACAAGTTGCAAACACATGTGGAATTTCTTTTGCTATATATATTGCATCCTTTGATGACTCTAAACTATAACCTGCACAAACAATCTTAGTAATTTCATCTTTATACATATCTCTAATTAATTCTATTTTAGTATCTTTAAATCTTTCATCATTATAATGTGCGTGAGAATCAAAAAATTCCATAATTACCTCTTTTATTTTTTATAAGTTAATATATTATATCATTTTATTTAAAAAATAAAAGTATTTTATATTTATTAGTTCTTACTTTTAAAATCATATTTCATTTCTATATATAACTTTTAATTGATTTGTTCAGTTTTTGAATTAGATTTATTTAACAAATTCATTTCAATTGCATCAT
>CANCZH010000065.1 GCA_947382445.1 uncultured Clostridium sp.
TAATGGAAGCACATATACTTATTACATAGAAGCATATGACAGCACAGGAACATTACTAAGTAAATCAAATTAATATTATATTAAACACCAAAAAAGGGACTTTTTTACAGCCCCTTTTTTTGATGTAAGAATTAAATATCCTAGAAAACTATTTTATGTATATTACATACATGTTATAAAGGGAATTTTCATATACTTTCAAAAGATAATAACGTATATTAAAAATAGAGAACAAAAGCTAGGAGGAACAAATGAAAAAGAGATTTAAGATAATAACGATTGCTGTTATAGTATTAATTTTAGGAATAGTGATATTATTTTGTAGCAAAATTAATAAAATATTACTAATAGAAAACATAAAACAAAAAATAGCAAAAACAGAAGAAATACAAACAACAGATGAAGTTACAACAATTGATGTTACTGATTTAGAGATTGGAAAAGATTTTAATCATACTTGTATTTTATTTACAAAATATAATGAAAATGAACATTGGCAAGAGTGTAAATTATGTGGAAAAAAGCAGAATATAGAAAAACATAATTATATTGATGGTGGATGGACTATGGGAAATACGTGTAATCCTCTAAATGTGCATAAATTTAATTGTGAGTGTGGACATGCCTATGAAACACAAGATGGAAAGCCAAGTTGTAATTATTACAGATATAATTGGAATACTACGTATGTAGGTGGATGGATATGTTCAGTTTGTAGTGTAGCTTCAGGAGATTTGCATAAATGTAAAAAGAATGATGGTAGTGATATTAATTGTTTAAATCTAGGTACTTGTGCAATATGCGGTTACACATATAATGGTTCTAATTCTTACCATGTAGCATGTTGTTATAATTTTGAAGGTATTACAGAAGGCGAAATGAGATGCCAAATATGTAATTTATATTTAGGAAAAGCAAATTACAGCTATATTGAAAGAGTATCTGATACGATGTACAAATATTATTGTAGTTTAACTATCCCTAGTAATTGTCAATATAATTTTGTTACAACTTGGAGTGACATATCAAATAATATTACTATTTCCCCTAATATTTCAAATAATGGATATACATATAATGGTATATTCACAATAACTTTTAATAAGCATACAGAAACAAAAAGTTATTTACAAGTAAATTTTACAGGAAAAATAAATGGAATGAATACAAATGTAATTTTTGATAGTGAATATGCACTAAAAGCTGATAGTGTACCACCAACAATAACAGAAATATCGAAAGGAAGTTTAACAGAATGGAGCCAAAATAAACCTATTGTTATTTCTGGAACAGAAAATTATTGTAATACAATTACAGCAAAAATTGTTGAAGCAGATAATGAAGAAAATATTATTTTCGAAGGACAAGCAACTGTTATTAATGGAAAATATTCTATTTCTTGTACACCAGATAATATTGAAGTTGGAATAAGTGGAAAGTCATTCAAATGTATTATTACAGATAATTGTGATAATAGCACAGAAGAAATATTTGAAATTGCAAAAGTTGATAGTGTTCCGCCTAATCCAACATCAGAAGATTCATTAAGTAATGAGTGGGCAAGAGAAAAGAAATTTACATTTAGTGCAATTGATTATGGAATAGGAGATGTTCAAATTGCATTCAATGATGAAAATGAATATGGAGAAACAATATCAAATGAAAATAATTTTACTAGAGAATATAAATTTGTAGGAGACGTATATGAGCCAAAACAAGCTATTGTGTTATATAAAGATGGGCTAGGTAATGTTTCAAGTAAAGAAATAACACTTAACAGAATTGACAATACAGCACCGACAATAATAAGTGCAGAACTTCACAATAATAAAATAACAGTAACATCACATGATGAACATGAAACAATTGGAGAGGGATCAGGAGTAGTAAAATATAGATACTTAGCAAGTGAAGAAAAACTAGAAAATCCAGTGTTAACAAAAGAAAATAGTATAGAAGTAAACAAAATAGAAGAAATAAAAATAAAAGAAATCTACAAAAAGAAATACGTTTATGCTGTTGCAGAAGACTACGTAGGAAATGTAAGTGAAGTATATGAATTTAAAGTACCAGAATTAAAATTAACAGCAACAGCAAATCCAAACACAGCAAATGGAAAAGGAGAAATAATATTAGACTGGTCAAGCTATGATGTAACAGACAAATATTTTGTAATCTATCGTAAAAAAGAAAATCAAGAAGAATGGGAAACAATAGTTAGCTTAACTCAGAAATTAACAGGAAACACATATACAGACACATTAGCAAATGATGAAGCAGATCCAAACACACCCAATATAACAATAACAAGTAATGCTACAAATAATAATATAAATATAACACCAACTGCAACAGATAATGGAAGCACATATACTTATTACATAGAAGCATATGACAGCACAGGAACATTATTAAGTAAATCAAATTAATATTACTTTAAATACAAAAAGCACTTAGAGAGATAGTTACTCTAAGTGCTTTTATGCAAGAATTAAATATTCCTAGCAAACTATTTTATGTATATTACATATATGTTATAAAGGGTATTTTCATATACTTTCAAAAAAGAATAACGTATATTAAAAATAGAGTACAAACCAAAAGCTAGGAGGAGACAAATGAAAAAGAAATTTAAGATAATAACAATTGCTGTTATAATATTAATTTTAAGCATATTGACAATATTTTGTAGCAAAATTAATAAAATCTCACTAATAAAAAATATAAAACACAAAGTAGTAAAAGCAGAAGAAATACAAACAGCAGATGAAATTACAATTATTAACGTTACAGATTTAAAAGATAATGGAAATATAGAACACGAACACATAAATAAAACAATGTATAATGATAATGAACATTGGGAAGAATGTAAAATTTGTGGAGAAAAAAGTAATGAAAGCAATCATACATTTACGGATAATTGGAATTTAGGAAATGCACAAGACTGTAATCCAAATAACATTAATAAACGTATTTGTAAATGTGGATATAGTTATGAAACTACATCAGGAAGAAAATCACATATACTTAAATATGAGAATAATACTGGCGGATATTGGGGAGCAAAGGTATGCCAAAATTGTAGAATATATAGAGAGGACGAACATGAATGCAAAAAAAACGATGGAACTAGAATTAATTGTTCAAATTTAGGAGAATGTTCATTATGTCATTTTACATATGATAAAAATAGAGCAACTCATGTAGGTTATTGGTTTAATAATATTCAAGGGAATATAACCTGTACAATATGTAATACATATATGGGAAGAGCAAATAAACATGAGTTAATTAAGGAATCAGATAATGTATATAAATTATCAACAAGTATTAAAGTTCCAGATAATATAGATACTATAAAAAATGAAACAGAGGTAGACCAATATTTTGGAAATAATGTTACAATAAGGGATAATGGTATTTCAAAGAATGGAACAACATGGAATCATGATGCTACAATAACTTTTAATGGATATAATGAATCAAGATCAACAGCATTTCTAAAAAATAAATTTAAATTAAATAATATACAGTGTCAGATTATCATGCAGAAAACTTTTTCAATAGATGAAAAGCAACCAACAATTTCAAACATAACTTCAAAAGATAATAATTTATTAGATGAATGGAGTAACAACAAACCAATTATTATAACAGGAACAGAAAATTATTGTAGTACAGTAATAGCAAAAATATTAGATAATGATGCAAATACAATATTTGAAGGAAAAGGAGAGGTAAATAATAAAAATTACTCTATATCATGCATACCAGAGATTAATATAGAAATAGGTGAAGAGCCAAAAAAATTTATAGTAATAATTACAGATTCTGCTGGAAACAGTACAAGTCAAGAATTTACAATAGCAAAAGTTGATATAATTCCACCCAAACCAACATCAAGTGAGGCAATAGGAGGAGACTGGGCAAAATCAAAAGATTTTACATTTACAGCAACAGATTATGGAATAGGAGAAGTGCAAGTGGCATTCAATGATATAAAAGATTTAAAATTAGCAAAAGAAAATGAAAATACATATTCAAGAGATTATAAATTTATAGGAGATGTATATAATGAAAAAAAATTATCAGTAATGTATAAAGATGGATTAGGAAATACATCAATACAAAAAATAACAATAGACAAAATAGATAATACAGCTCCAACTATAACAAACATAGAGCTTCATAATAATAAAATAACAGTAACATCACATGATGAACACAAAGAACTTGGAGAAGGTTCAGGAGTAGTAAAATATAGATACTTAGCAAGTGAAGAAAAAATAGAAAATCCAAAGCTAACAAATGAAAACAGTATAGAAGTGTTAAAAGATGAAGAAATACAAATAAAAGATATATACAAAACAAAATATATTTATCTAGTAGCAGAAGACTACGTAGGAAATATAAGTGAAATATATGAATTTAAAGTACCAGAACTAAAACTAATAGCTACAGCAAATCCAAACACAGCAAATGGCAAAGGAGAAATAATCCTAGATTGGTCAAGTTATGATGTAGAAGATAAATATTTTGTAGTGTACAGAAAAAAAGAAAATGAAACACAATGGAAAGAAATAGTGCCATTAGAACAAAAATTAACAGGAATTACATACACAGATATGTTAGCAAATGATGAAGCAGACCCAAACATACCAAGTATAACAATAACAAGCAATGCTGAAAATAACAATATAAAAATAACATCAACTGCAATAGATAGTGGAAGTACATATAACTACTATATAGAAGCCTATGACAGTACAGAAACATTAATTAGTAAATCAAATTAAATATAAAGACACTTAGAGTAGCAGTCACTCTAAGTGTTTTTAAGTAAGAGTTAAATCCTTCTAGAAAACTATTTTATGTATATTACATACATGTTATAAATTGTATTTTCATATACTTTCAAAAAAAAATAACGTATATTAAAAATAGATATAAAACAAAAGCTAGGAGGAGACAAATGAAAAAGAGATTTAAGGTAATAACAGTAGCAGTAATAATATTGATTTTTTTTATATTAGCACTATTTTGTATCAAGGTTGATAAAATATCACTAATGGAAAATATAAGGCATAAAGTAGTAAAAACAGAAAAAATACAAAATGGAAATGAAGTTACGATTATTGATATTACTGATTTACGAGACAATGAGAATATAGAACACGAACATATATTTAAAACAATGTATAATGAGAATGAACATTGGGAAGAATGTATGGTTTGTGGTGAAAAAAATAATAAACTAGGTCATACTTATACAGAAACATGGGCACAGAATAATACAAAATGTATTAATACAAATTATGCAACTAAAGTATGTTTGTGTGGATATTCATACATATATCATGAACCATGTATATGGAAAGGAGAATATTATACTTCTCCATATATGCATTGTAAAAAATGTAGTAATTGTAAAAATGGAATATTGTATCAATATTATGATGATTATCGTGGTAATCATAAATTATGTGATCCAGATAGAAATGGGGATGTAGAAAATGGAGAAAGATATAGGTATTGGTGTAGAGATAATAATGGAACAAAATTAGATTGTAATCATCCTGGAAAATGTGCAACTTGCGGTAATATATATACTATTAGTGCTAATCACTATTTATATGGAACTAATCATTTAGAAGATAAAAGAGAAAGTACAGGTATTAATAGATTAACTTGTATTATATGTGGGAATGAATATGGAGAGTATACAACTAAGTTAGAAACAGATTCAAATACCCCTATGACATACACAATAGAAGATACAATAACTTTAAAAAATGGTGCTACCTTTGCTAAAGTTGAAAATATAAGATATGATTTAGGTATATGGGAATCAAATATACAAACAGTGGCAAAAGAAAATCCTGTACCTACAAATACAAATTTTAGATTAGTAAGTATAGGTAAGATGAAAAATAAGGTACCATATGATGCATATACAAGTTTTTATGTGTATATAAATGGACAAGCATGTAGAGTTACATTAAGTGCTTTTAGAGCTTATCCAGATTTTATAAAACCAACAATTTCGAATATAACAATGGGAGATGGTAGTGAGGAGCTAATAGAGTGGAGCAAAACTAAGCCCATTTATATTTCAGGAATTGAAAATTGGTGTGATACAGTCAATGTTAAGATAATAGATGATAACGAAAGCGTTATATTTGATGGTAGTGGAGCTGTAAATAATAGTAATTATTCAATATCTTGTACTCCTGAACTTGAATGTGATACAAATGGAAGAACTTTTAAAGCAATAGTAATAGATGCATGTGAGAACAGTATTGAGCAAAATTTTACTATTGCAAGGGTTGATAGTTATGCTCCTATACCTAAATCAGGTATAGAGATACTAGGTGATTGGGCTAAGTCTAAAAAATTTACTTTTAAAGCTACTGATAGTGGTATTGGTGAGGTTAAAATTGCATTTAATGATATTAAAGATTTGAATTTAGCTAATTTTGATGGAGCAGAGTATTCAAGAGATTATGAATTTATTGGAGATGTATATTATTCAAAACAATTATCAGTATTATATAAAGATGGATTAGGCAACACATCAATACAAAGAATAACAATAGACAAAATAGATAATACAGCTCCAACTATAACAAATACAGAGCTTCATAACAATAAAATAACAGTAACATCACATGATGAACACAAAGAACTTGGAGAAGGTTCAGGAGTAGTAAAATATAGATATTTAGCAAGTGAAGAAAAAATAGAAAATCCAGAATTAACAACAGAAAACAGTATAGAAGTATTAAAAGATGAAGAAATAAAAATAAAAGATATATATAGAATGAAATACATATATGTTGTTGCAGAAGACTACGTAGGAAACATAAGTGAAATATATGAGTTTAAAGTACCAGAATTAAAATTAACAGCAACAGTAAATCCAAATACATCAAATGGAAAAGGAGAAATAATCCTAGATTGGTCAAGTTATGATGTAGAAGATAAATATTTTGTAGTGTACAGAAAAAAAGAAAATGAAACACAATGGAAAAAAATAGTGCCATTAGAGCAAAAACTAACAGGAAGCACATACACAGATATCTTAGCAAATGATGAAACAAAAACAAATACACCTAATATAACAATAACAGGAGATGCTGGAAATAACAATGTAAACATAATGTCAACTACAACAGATAATGGAAGTACATACACCTACTATATAGAAGCCTATGACAGCACAGGAGAATTGTTAGGCAAACCAAATTAATACTAGTCTAAATATAATAAAGAAACTTAGAGCAGCGGTGAACTCTAAGTTTTTTTATATATCATGAAAGTCATACTAACTTTCATGATATATAAAAACATAATGTACACAAATTTATTTCATAAATTTGGCACACGAACAAATTAACGGAAAGCCAAAGAGAAAAGTAAAAATTATGCTAATTTAATGGCTTTCCGATTTGTTCTAAAAAAGTAAACCTTCAAAAAGCTATTTTATGTATATTATATATATGTTATAAAGAGAATTTTCATATACTTTGAAAAGATAATAACGTATATTAAAAATAGATGAACAAATAAAAGCTAGGAGGAACAAATGAAAAAAATATTTAAGATAATAACAGTAACATTAATAATATTAATTTTTTTTATATTAGCATTATTTTGTATCAAGGGAGGCAAAATATCACTAATACAAAACATAAGACAAAAAATAGAAAAAGCAGAAGAAAATATAAATGAAATAACAATAGTTGATGTAACAGATTTAGAAGATAATGGCAACTTAGAACATGAACATATTATAAAAACAATGTATGATGAAAATAAACATTGGGAAGAATGTATAATTTGTGGAGAAAAATTAAATCAAGAAATACATAATTTTACAACAGTATGGGCTTTATCAGTTGAATCATGTAGTAATTCTAATTATGCTACAAATACATGCTCATGTGGATATGTATATTATTCGAAAAGACCATGTGTGTGGACAGGCCAATATTTTGTGAATTCTGGATATATGCATTCTAAAAAATGTAATGTTTGTGGAGAAACAATACAGAAAGAATATTATTTAAATTCTTATAAAAGTGGTAATTTATACCCTACACCATCACCACTTTCCGAGCCATGTAGAAATGGTGCAATATTATCATGTGCTACTAATTCAGGAACTTGTTCAATTTGTAAAGCATATAGAAATAGAGGAGAACATGTATTACGAGCCAATAATGGAGTATTAAAATGTAGTATTTGTAATAATAGTTATGGAACATATACATCAGAACCAACTATAATAAATGAATCAACTATTCCAGTAACATATACCAATACATATAGAATAAACTTAGTTGGCATAAAATATGAAAATGTAATAGGTGAAATTAATAAGAATATTTACTCAACAAATAAACAAACTGTATCGAATATGAATTCTACTAAAACACAATTTACAGTTACTACTACAGCACAACTTAGTAGTAATGTAAAAGAAATGAAATATTCAGATCAACGTATATTTGTAACTTCGAATGGAGCACTTTTTTATTTATTTCTTCCACAAATATTAAGATCACCAGATTTAACAGAACCAACAATATCTAACATAACTTCTTATGATAATACTGAATTATTAGAATGGAGTAAAACAAAACCAATAACTATAAGTGGAACAGAAAATTATTGTAATAAAGTTAAAGTGAAAATTGTAGAAGTTGAAAACGAAGAAAATATTATTTTTGAAACTGAAACAAATGTTAGTAATAATAACTATTCAGTATCATGTATTCCAGAATTAGAAGTAAGCACAAGTGGAAAGAGATTTAAAGTAATAGTAACAGATGCTTGTGAAAATAGTACAAAGCAAGAATTTACAATAGCAAAAGTTGATATAATTTCACCCAAACCAACATCAAGTGAGGAAGTAGGAGGAGACTGGGCAAAATCAAAAGATTTTACGTTTACAGCAACAGATTATGGAATAGGAGAAGTGCAAGTAGCGTTCAATGATATAAAAGATTTAAAGTTAGCAAATGTAGATGAAAATATATATTCAAGAAACTACAAATTTACAGGAGACGTATACAGACCAAAACAACTGTCAGTAATGTATAAGGATGGATTAGGGAATATATCAATGCAGAAAATAACAATAGACAAAATAGATAATACAGCACCAACTATAACAAATGCAGATCTACATAATAGTACAATCACAATAACATCAAATGATGAGCATGAAACACTAGGAGAAGGTTCAGGAGTAATAAAATACAGGTATTTATCAAGTGAAGAAAAAATAGAAAATCCAAAGCTAACAAATGAAAACAGTATAGAAGTGAACAAAACAGAAGAAATAAAAATAAAAGATATATACAAAACAAAATATATTTATCTAGTAGCAGAAGATTATGTAGGAAACATAAGTGAAGTATATGAATTTAAAGTACCAGAAT
>CANCZH010000066.1 GCA_947382445.1 uncultured Clostridium sp.
AGATAGACTTGGGTGACTGGAGTTCAGACGTGTGCTCTTCCGATCTTTATTTCTAATAGTTTATTACTCATAATTTAAATCCTTCCTTTTTTATTTTTAGTCTGTGTCATTTATCTCCGTCCCCAAATTGACACTTACTGTTTTGCAGTTACTCTTCTTTGGCAACTTCTACATCTTTCTTTATTTATATCATAGTCACAGTCTAGATTAGTTAAGTCTAGCGTTTTGTGAACATATTTTGCAAGTTTATTTATAGTATCATCAGTTATTGCTAATTTTATTTTTTCTGCTTCTTTTTCTGCTTCTTCTGTTTCTAAATTAAGTACATCTTTTAAGAATAAATAAACTATATCATATGCTTCTAATATTTTCTTAGCTAAGTTTTCTCCTTCTTTTGTTAGTTCTATTGTTCCATATGTTTCATAGTTTACTAATCCATTATCTTTTAAATTATATAATGCTTTATTTACACTTGGTTTAGAGCAATTCATCTTATTTGCTACATCTGTAACACGTATATTTCCATTTTGTTTTTTTAGTATATACATTGTTTTTATATATTCTTCTAATGCTTTTGATACCATACTTTCTCCTTTAAAGTTAATCATGGTTAACATTATATTATTTTAGTATTTGTTTGTCAAGGTTAACACTTTTATTTTGCCTATTTTTGAATAAAAAATTCAAGTTAATTTGATAAAAAAATAAGAAACTCATCTCTTGCATAAGATGAGCTTCTTATTTTATTGATATTTTTATATTTTTGTTTTCCATATCATTCTATTTTCTTTAAATTCATATTCTATTTTTTCTTCATCATACAAATATGATAAATATGATTTTATTGTACTTCCAACAAGTACATATTGATTAGCGTTCATATTTAATCTATATTCGTCAAAAATTAATTTTAATATATCTTCAAATGTTACTTCATTTTGGCAATAATTTAGTATATTTTCTAATATCTCGTTTACCTTATTTTTATTTAATTCAATTAATTGATTTATGTCTGTTGTTGCTTCACAATGTGATGGAATAAATAGCTTTCCATTTAAGTTTTTTAGTTTATCTAATGTATGTAAAAATTCTTTAACATCATAAATAAAAAATAAATGATATTTTGTTATTGTTTCTTCACTAAATAGAGAATCTGCTAAAAAATATACATCGTCCGATGTTTTTATTCCTATCATATCAAAGAAATGTCCTTTTAGTTCAAAGTATTCTAGTCCTTTTGGTAAATTTGTTTCAATTTCTTTTACTATTGATTCTTTTGCCAATAAAAATTTGTTTCTTAAATCTTTAAATGGATATCCACCATATAAGAATGATGATTCTAACATTGGAAATTCTGTAAATGCCTTTTCAATTTTATATGTATATATATCGCAACCTGTTCTTTCTTGTATTACTTTATTTCCGCCAATATGGTCTGCGTTTGAATGTGTGTTGATAATACCTTTTACATTAAAGCCTTGTTCATTTACTATCTTTAATATCTTTTTTCCAGCTTCTTTATCATTCCCAGAATCTATTATATATATGTTTTTATCATCTATTTTATATATTCCTATGTTAGTTGGATTTTTAATATAATATGTTTTTTCGCCAACTTGTATAAGTTCCATATTTTCTCCTTTTAAATTAGAAGTTTTCTATCATATATTTATTAATATTTTCTTCATCTACTCTCATTGCTAATATTGTTTTTTCTAATAACTCATCTAAAGTCCAGCCTAAATTTTCAGCACCTTGTATTATAATTTCTCTTGAACAACCAGCAGCAAATTTTTTATCTTTAAATTTCTTTTTTAAACTAGAAAGTTCCATGTCTTGAACACTTTTTGATGGTCTCATTTTCGTAGCTGCCCAAATTAATCCTGTTAATTCATCTGTTGCAAATAATATTTTTTCCATTATATGTTCTGGTTTTACATCAGAGCATATTCCATATCCATGACTACATATTGAGTGAATTATATCTTCACTTACACCATTTTCTTCTAATAATTCTATACACTTTTTACAGTGTTCTTCTGGATACATTTCAAAATCTACATCATGTAGTAATCCTATAATTCCCCAATATTCTTCATCTTCGTTTTGTTCTCTTGCAAAATATTTCATTACTCCCTCTACTGTTAGAGCATGCCTTACATGAAATTCCTCTTTGTTATATTTTCTTAATATTTCTAATGCTTTCTCTCTATTCATTTTTACCTCTCCTTTTATATATGATTTTTTATTTTATCATAAAAATAAAGAAAAGAATAGACTTTATTATGTCTATTCTCAAATTAATCCTTAAACTTTTACTTTTGATTTTAACATGTCGCAAATAATTTCGGCTGATTTTTCTACTCCAAATACATCACTATTTATACAGATGTCATAGTTTGTATAATCTTTCCAGTCTTTTCCTGTATAGTATTTATAATGATTTGCTCTTAGTTTGTCAATTCTCTTGATTTCTTTTTTAGCCTTTTCTGCCCCTAGTTTATAAATTTCAGTGGCTCTTTTTATTCTATCTTGTTCATCACTGTATATAAATACTTTCAATACATTTTCATAATCTTTTAAAATGAAGTTTGCGCATCTTCCAACTATTACACACGATTCTTTTCCTGCTACTTCTTTTACTAATTCAGATTCTTTAACAAATAATTCATCTGTATTAGATAATCCATTATATATTACATTATCTAAACTTGCTGCTGCAGTTCTTTTTTGTTCATTTTCTTCAATATATTCTGGAGATAGTCCTGTTTCTTCTGATAATTTTTCTATAAATTCTTTATCATAAAATTTTATTCCTAGTTTATCTGCTACTAGTCTTGCAACATATCTTCCGCCTGAACCATATTCCCTTGATACAGTTATTACTGTATGCTCTGATAATATATTGTCTGTACTTGTATCATCTACTAAAGCTTCACTTTTAATGTTTTTCTTTCCTAATTTCTTAACTTCTAAGATTATTAATGTTCCTGAAATAAGGAATGCTATTCCATCTGCAAATGGTCCAGCATATAAAAATCCAGTAACTCCAAATATGTTACAAAATATGATCATCGCTGGTATTAAAAGCAATATTTGTCTTGATAATGAAAGAATTGCGCTTTTAGCACTTTTTCCAATTGCTTGGAAAAATATCCCTGATGGTATTTGTACACCATTGCATATACATAGTAATAAATATATTCTGAATGATAAGCATGCAAATTCCATATATTCTTCTCCACCATTACCAAATATTAATATTAGTTTATCTGGTATTGTTTGGAATAATATAAATGCAATTGTACTTATTATTATACTTGTTCCTAACACTATTTTTAGTGTTTTCTTAACTCTATCATATTTTTCTGCCCCATAGTTATAGCCTAGTATTGGTTGTGCTCCTGATGCTAATCCTATTATCATGCTTGTTAAAATTTGGCTTATTTTCATTACTATACCAACTACTGTTATTGGTATTTCTGAACCATATTTTGATTGTGCACCATATTTTGCAAGTAAGTTGTTCTCAACTGCCATTAGAATAACAAAGCTCATTTGTGTTATAAAGCTACTTATTCCTAGCATTGCTATTTTTCTTGATGCACTAAATTTAAATTTGAAATTTTCTTTGTTTAATTTTATTGATTTGAAATTTCTTATGTATAAAATGTTCATTGCAAAAGTTAATATTTGACTAATTACTGTTGCAATTGCTGCTCCCTCAACTCCCATTTTGAAAACAAATATAAATATTGGGTCTAATATTACATTTAAAATTGCCCCTGTAACCATTGAAGTCATTGCAAATTTTGGGCTTCCATCTGCTCTAATAATTGAGTTTAGGGTAATTCCAATCATCATAAATGGTAAGCCTATTGCAATTATCCTACCATATCCTATTGCAAATTCTCTTAAAGCATCTGTACATCCAAATAAGTTTAATAATTGTGGTAAAAATGTAAGTGCTATAATACAAAATATTAATGATATTGCTATTATTGTTATTATTCCACTTGCAACACCTTTTTGTGCTTCTTCTTTTTTCTTTTCACCTAATTTTAAACTTAAAAATGCTGATGTACCATCACCAAACATTAACGCAAATGCCAAACATAATATAGTTAGTGGAAATACTATATTTGTAGCTCCATTTCCTAAGTATCCAACTCCCCATCCAATAAATACTTGGTCTACCATATTGTATAGTGAGTTTACTAATAGTGATATAATGCTTGGAATTGAAAATTTTCTAATTAGTTTTCCTATTTTCTCTTTTCCTAGTATATTTTCTTCTGCTTCCATTATTTCCTCCTGTTTCTAAATTTCTATTATTTTTTCCCATGCTAAGTCATATTTTCCAAAATGTCCGTAGTTTGTTGTTTTTTTGTATATTGGTTTTTTTAATTCTAAATATTTAATTATTCCATCTGGTGTTAAATCAAACTTTTCTTTAATTGTTTCTACTATTTCTTCGTCTGATTTTTTTCCAGTTCCAAAAGTATTTACATATATTGAAAGTGGTTCTTTCATTCCTATTGCATATGCAACTTGTATTTCACATTTTTCTGCTAATTTATTTGCAACTATATTTTTGGCAATATGTCTTAGCATGTATGTAGCTGACCTATCTACCTTACTAGCATCTTTTCCAGAGAAGCATCCTCCTCCATGTCTACTATATCCACCATATGTATCTACTATTATTTTTCTACCAGTTAGACCAGTATCTCCTAATGGTCCTCCTATAACGAATCTTCCTGTTGGGTTTACATATATTTTTGTGTTTTCGTCCATCATATTTTCTGGCACTACTTTTTTTATTACTTCTTCGATAACAGCTTGTCTTACTTGCTTTGTTGTAGCATCTTCTGTATGTTGTGTTGAAACTAAGATACTGTCAATTCTTTTTGGTTTGTCATCTTCATATTCAACAGTTACTTGTGTTTTTCCGTCTGGTCTCAAAAATGGTACTATGTTTTGTTTTCTTACTTCTGTTAATCTTTTTGAAAGTTTATGTGCCATGTTTATTGCATATGGCATATAATTTTCTGTGTCTGAACATGCATATCCAAACATTATACCTTGATCTCCTGCACCTCCAGCATCTACTCCCATTGCTATATCAGGACTTTGCTTTGTTATATCTATGTCTATTTTGCATGTTCTATAATCCATATCTACGTTTTCGTTATTGTATCCTATTTCTTTTATAGTATTTCTTACTACTTCTTCAATGTTTACTTCTGCTTTTGATGATACTTGTCCTGCTATTTTTATGCTATTGTTTGCAGCAAATGTTTCAACTGCAACTCTAGAATTTTCGTCACCTTTTAAGTATTCATCTAAAATGCTGTCAGATATATAATCACATATCTTATCTGGATGCCCTTCTGTTACACTTTCTGATGTAAAATAGTATTTGTTCATTTGTTTCTCCTTTCGTTTTCCATTTATTCTCGTTATTGCAATGTTTCTATTATACAACACTTATCAAAAAAATAAAAGCTCTTTTACGAACTTTTATTTCTTTTTTCACTTTCTATAATTATTTTCATTACCATTCTTGTTCCTAATAATATTATAATTATTCCCACTGTCATTCCTGTTATTGCATCTATTTGAGTTATTTTAACTGATTTCTCATAAAATTCATCTAATAGAACAACTTGCGTTAATACTATTGATGTAAGTGCTTTTGCTATATTGCATTGGCACACTGCTGATATTATTGGATGATGCTTTCTTCTATATCGTACGATACCTATAATCGCTGTTACCATACTTGAAAAGCTTATTAGAGCTACTAAGTATACAAGATATCCTCCTATATTATTATGACTTGATCCACTTTTAAACATTAATATATTCATAACTAGATATGCTATTCCTAGCAAAATAAGTAGCCAACCATTATATAAGTAATTTATATATTCTATTTTTTTCTTTTCTTCTATACTTTTTTCTTTTTTTATTCTTTTATAATCTCTAATTGAGCGATATCTTGAAATGCATAATATTCCATAAAATCCTGCATTCATCATAAACCATATTGATGAATATATTGTTCCAAATACAAATTTTATTATTGTTACTATTACTGTTCTTATTGTATTTACTTGTAACACGTACATTTTTCTGTCTTTTCTATCTAGCTCAAAGAATTTATGTACTAATGTCTTCTTTTCCATCTGTTTCTCCTATTTTATGTTTTATTAGTTATTATCGTATAAAATTAGTAAATATTGTTTTTTCTCTTTTTGGTAATTCTACTCCATTTTGCTTTCCAGCTTCTATACATTTTAAGTAATATGCCATATTTCTTCCAAGTATTCTCATTGCTTGCATTCCTTCTTCATCTTGTAACACTTCTTCTGGTTTTGTACCATGAACCATGTTCCAGTATCTCGTAGAAATTATAGGCATTTCTGTTATTCCAAAATATTTGTTTATTTGATCATATGTGGCTGTTGTTCCGGCTCTTCTTGCCGAAATTACTGTTGCTGCTGGTTTGTATCTAAATACTTCTGCTTTTCCACTACATGATGCTGAATAAAAGCTTCTGTCCATAAAAGATGTTATGCTTCCTGATGCTGCTGCATAATGCACTGGTGTTCCAAATATAAATCCATCTGCATCTTTTGCTTTTTCAACAAATTTGTTCACCGTGTCTTCAAATACGCATTTTCCTAATGTACTACATGTTTTACATGCTATACATCCTGCTATTGGCTTTGTTCCTACCCAAAAAATTTCTGTTTCTATTTTTTCTTCATTTAGTGTTTTAGCTACTTCTGTAAGGGCTGTGTATGTACATCCTTTTTCGTGTGGACTTCCATTTACTAATAATACTTTCATAGTTTGCCTCCTTGTATTAATAAAATAGTATTTTTACTAATTTATTAAATATATAGAATTATTGTCTTAAATTATATATATTGTTTTAATGCCTTGTGTGTCGCAATCTCCATTTAAAATTTTAATGGAAGATTGCTCTAATCGCACTCGACTTCGTCTCGTTTGGTCGCTCCGCGGCATTTTAAAACATTATATATAATTTAAGACAAAATAGTGCCTATATCTAATTATATGCAATAATAACTACTATATCTCTGTTATTTTTAAATCAAATTTTTCCTCAAAGACCTTCTTTTTAGTAATATACTCCTTTGTTTTGTACCCCTTAACATCTATTATTTCCTCTGTGCCATCATTATTAAAAATAATAAAATCTGCCTTATATTTTAGACCAGCAGCAAGAACAAAAGTCGGTTGAAGACAAAATCCCCTTATATCATTTGCTTTTAATCTATTTTTAAGTTCACAATAATATTCTGCTTCTTTTTTACTATCAAAAGTATGACCATCTATTGATGTTTTTTGTGCTCTATATTTTGTTTTCTTTTTTTTACTTTTGTCTGTAAAACTTTTATATTCTTCAACTGTCCAATGTTCCATTTTTTCTCCTTTTTTACATAGTTAAAAAATCTATATTATTTTCTATATTTTTTATTTCTATTATTCCATGACTTTCTTGAACCTCTCCGTCTAATGACCACTTCATATTCTGCTCTGTTTCTATTCTTATTTTTGATGCTTTTAAATATATTACATTATCATCTCTTTTTTGATTAATCAATTTTGTATAAGTTTTTAGAAGCTTTGCTTTATTTTTCTGTTTTTTTATTAATAAAACTTCAAATTTTCCATCATTTATATCAACTTCTTCGTTCTTAAACATCTTAAATCCACCAATGTAATTTGAATTGCTTATACTTCCATATATGAAATCATCTTCTATTATCTCACCATTTACTTCTATTTTTAAATGATACTTTTCTTCCTCTTCTTCTAAGAACTTTCTTGTTCCATTTACGATATATGCTAATCTTCCAAAGTAATTTTTCATTTTTCTGTTTGTTTCATAAGAAGTTTTGGCAAATGTTCCAAATGCAGATACATAATTAAAACATTTTCCATTAAATGTTCCTGTATCACATGATTTCTTTTTTGCATTAGAAATATTTTTTGATAAAGCAAATTTATTTGTTGGTATTTTTAGTGTTTTTGCAAAATCATTTGTTGTGCCAAAAGGAATAAATCCAACATTTATCTTTTTGGAAAGCTTACTTGCTCCATTTACAACTTCGTTTAGTGTTCCATCTCCCCCAATTGCTAATATTAGCTCCTTATTGTCAGCTTTTTGACTTACTATTTTCTCAGCATTATTTTCAATAGTAGTATATTCTATTTCTGTATTAAATCCCGATTCTTTTAAGTTTTGTTCTATTTTATTTATGTCTTTTTTTATTCTTCCATTTCCTGCAACAGGATTCACTATTAACAATATTTCTTTATTCATTTATTTTACACTTCTTTCTTTTATTTTACAAATAAAACTACCATATAAAGTGCATATAACATTAGGTATGTAATACCATTTGAACGTGTCATTTCATCTTTTTTGTCTGTGTATGGAAATAATCCTAATACAAATGTTCCAACTATTAGAATTATCATTTGAAGATTGTATGATGTATTATATTTAATAGGGTTGATTGCTGATGCAGCTCCTATTATAAGCAACATATTGAATATGTTTGAACCTATAATATTTCCAATTGCTATATCTGAATCTTTTTTTATTGCAGCTGTAACGCTTGTGACTAATTCTGGTAAACTTGTTCCAATAGCCACAATCGTTAGCCCAATTATTTTTTCACTTATATTAAAGTGTTTTGCTATAGCCTCTGCGTTTTCAACTACAAAATCTCCACCAAATTTTAATGCTATAATTCCTATTGTTATAAAAATAATGTTCCATATAGTTTTTCTTTGCTTTTTATTCTCTACTACTTCTTCATTAGGCTCATCGCCTTTTTTAGCTATAATAATTGTATATATTATAAATGCTACAAATAATGTTATTAAAATTACTGAATCTATTCTTGATACTTCATTTCCTATATTACAAAGGATCAAAAATAGTATAGTTATTCCTAGATTCATTGGTATTTCAATAATTCTAGTTTCTTTTTTGAATATTATCGGATTTATTGTTGCTGATAGCCCTAAAATTAATAGTAAATTACATATATTGCTTCCAATAACATTTCCAAGAGATATATCTTCTAATCCATCTATTGCTGATGTAATGCTTACAAATAACTCTGGCATGGATGTTCCTATTGATACTATTGTAAGTCCTATA
>CANCZH010000067.1 GCA_947382445.1 uncultured Clostridium sp.
TCTAAGTCTTTTAAACTGTCTTCTCCAACATTTGGTATATCTCTTGTTATTTCTTCTGGTCCAAGTTTTGTATCACGGCATTCGCAGTCATAATCTTCAATATGTATAGATGTTAATACATCTTCTTTAACTAATCTTTCATTTAATAGGATAGCATCCTCGTAGTTATAACCTTCCCAAGTTGTAAAGGCAATAAGTAGGTTTTTACCAAGAGCCATTTCACCTTTGTCTGTAGCAGGTCCGTCAGCGATAATGTCTCCTCTTTTTACCATTTCACCTTTTTTAACTATTGGTCTTTGGTTTATACATGTAGCACCATTTGTTCTTTTGAATTTACGTAGGTGATATACCTTTTCTGGTCCTTTTGCAGGTTTTAATCTGATTTCATCACCTGTTACTCTTGTGATTTCTCCATCTTCATCAGCTAATACAACTACTCCTGAGTCTTTTGCGGCCCTATATTCAATTCCAGTTCCAACTATTGGAGAGTCTGTTATCATAAGTGGTACTGCTTGACGTTGCATGTTTGCACCCATTAAGGCACGGTTAGCATCATCATGCTCTAAGAAAGGTATCATTGCTGCTGCTACTGAAACTAATTGTTTTGGTGAAACATCAACATAGTCAACTTTTTCTTTTTCAACTTCTGTAATTTCATCTAAGTGTCTAACTCTGATTCTGCTATGTACAAATCTATTTTCTTCATCAACTGGTTCTGATGCTTGAGCTATTATGTATTCATCTTCTGTATCTGCTGTCATATATTCTATTTCATCAGTTATTTTCCCAGTTTCTTTATCTACTTTTCTATATGGTGTTTCTACAAATCCATATTCATTTATAATAGCAAATGTTGTAAGTGCTGAAATAAGTCCAATGTTTGGTCCTTCTGGTGATTCTATTGGGCAAAGTCTACCATAATGTGTATAGTGAACGTCACGAACTTCAAATCCAGCTCTTTCTCTTGAAAGTCCACCAGGTCCTAATGCAGATATTCTTCTTTTATGAGTTAATTCTGATAATGGATTTGATTGATCCATGAATTGTGATAATTGTGAGCTTCCAAAGAATTCTCTTATTGATGATGTTATTGGTTTTGTGTTTATTAATGTTTGTGGTGTTACAACATCTAAATCTTGTATTGTCATTCTTTCACGAACAACTCTTTCAAGTCTTGTTAATCCAATTCTGAATTGGTTTTGTAATAGCTCACCAATACATCTAATACGTCTGTTTCCTAAGTGGTCTATATCATCTATTTTTCCTAGTCCATGATCTAAGTTTAAAAGATAACTAATTGATCCTAGTATATCTTCTGTTGTTACATGTTTTGGAACTAATTCGTCCATTCTCTCATTAATTACTTTTGCTAAATCTTTTTTGTCTGTGTTTTCTAATATATTTTTAAGTACTTCATAATTTACTAATTCTTTTACATCTACATGTTTTAATACCTTTTCGTCAACAAATTCTTTGATGTCTACTGTTCCATTTCCTATAACTCTAACTTTTTTGTCTTCTACTTTCACATCTACTGTGTTTATTCCAGAGTTTTGGATTTGGCTAGCTACTTCTTTTGATATTACTTCATCTTTTTCTACTAAAACTTCTCCTGTTTCTGGATGAATAATGTCTGAGTATGCTATTCTATTAGTAATTCTACTTGCTAAACTTAACTTTTTATTATATTTATATCTACCAACTCTTGCTAAATCATATCTTCTATCGTCAAAGAATAATCCGTTAAATAGGTTTCTTGCTGCATCTACTGTTGGTAATTCTCCTGGTCTTAATTTTTTGTATATTTCTATTAATGAGTCTTCTTGTGTCTTTATTGGATCTTTTGCAATTGTTGCTATTAATTTTTCTTCTTCTCCAAAGAAATCAATAATCTGGTCATCTGTTAATAGGCCTATTGCTCTTAATAATGATGTTACTGGTAATTTTCTTGTTCTGTCTATTCTTACCCAGAATACATCATTACTGTCTGTTTCATATTCTAGCCATGCTCCTCTTATTGGCATAACTGTTGATGTATATATTTTTTTACCTGTTTTATCATAAGTAGAGTCATAGTAGCAACCTGGTGAACGAACTAGCTGGCTTACAACAACTCTTTCTGCTCCATTTATAACAAATGTTGCACTATCTGTCATAAGTGGGAAATCTCCTAAGTAGATTTCTTGTTCTTTTATTTCTCCTGTTTCTCTGTTGATAAGTCTTACTTTTACGTGTAATCTTGTTGAATATGTTGCATCTCTTTCTTTTGCTTCTTCCAAAGTATACTTTGTTTTTTCTTCCATGTAGTAATCAAAGAATTCTAATACTAGGTTTCCAGAGTAGTCTACTATTGGAGATATATCTTTTAATACTTCTCCTAGTCCCTCTTTGATGAACCATTCGTATGAATCTTTTTGTACTTTTATAAGATTTGGGATTTCTATGCTATCTCCTATCTTAGAAAAGGTTTTTCTTACGCATTTTTCGTGCTCTACATCTTTTACTTTAACCAAAAAAAATCACCCCTATTTTCTTGTTTGCTGGTTATGACAAACTTTTATTTTAAAGCAGGTATGATATATTATTTTTAGAAAGTCCTTCTTAAAGTATCAGATTGTTATTTTAAAAATTATTCCCTGCTAAAAAATAGTTTTTAAAATAGTTCCCTTGATATTTAATTCCTCTTTCTTATAATATTTAATTTTTGTCCTCAATAGTATATCATATTCTTTCCAGTTTAGTCAATGTTTTCAAGGCATTTTTTATTTTAAATACTTAAATTTACATTATATAGAATCTAGCAATAAAATAATTTATTTAATATAGACTTCTCTTTGCTTTCGGTATTTTCTAATAAAAATCAACTGAGCCTCTCCACATACAAGCTCTGTGCACCCTCAGTTAATTTTTAATAAGAAAATATTCGAAAGCTCCGTTTGTACATATTAAATAAATTATTTTATTGCTAGATTCTATATACTACTAAAAAAATATTTAATAAATAAAAAAAATGCTTGATATTTTGTTATTTACGTGTTAGAATATTGAAAGTAAAATTTACTTATTAGACAAGAGGAGGTGTAAACAAGATATGCCAAATATTAAATCAGCAATAAAAAGAGTTAGTGTTATCGAAAAGAAAACTTCACAAAATAATATGATTAAATCAGGATATAGAACAGCTGTTAAAAAGTTTGAAGCATCAGTAGAAGCTGGAAATAAAGAAGAAGCTATAACAAATTTCAGTGCAGCAGTTAAAAAAATAGACCAAGCTTGTACAAAAGGTGTTATTAAGAAAAACACAGCTTCTAGAAAAAAATCTAATTTAGCAAAAAAATTAAATGAAATGAAATAAAAAGATTGGACACAAAAAAGTTTGTGTCTTCTTTTTTTTTGCGTTTTAAATCAACATAATTTCATTAACATAATATAATATTATCGGAACAATATTGTTATATTTTTTTTGTTCATTAATGAAGTTCATACAATACTTGGTGCTGGATCTTGCTTTGAAGGTGAGATGGATTTATCTAATGCTTTGAAGCCATTATTAGCTAGAGGTGACACTATCGTCATTGGTGCCACCACCGAAAATGAGTATACAAAGTATTTTAAGAAAGATGCGGCATTATCAAGGAGATTTGAACCCGTTGTGGTTAATGAACCTAAAACTCATGAAGTATATCCTATGATTAAGAATAAGCTTAAAGTACTTTCTGAGTATCATAATGTTAATATTTCTAAAAGCATGGTTCAGTATGCTATAATGATTGCTAGTGCATTTGCTTTTGACAAAAAAAATCCAGATAAAACTCTGGATCTGATTGACAGAGCAATGGTTACTGCAAAGCGTAATGGGTGGCATAATGTCAGCAAAAGCTCTATCTTGAAGAACTTCGATATTTATTTTGATATCTGGAAAAACATGAGTGATGCATCTAAAGGTGAAGTTACTCACCATGAGTTAGGGCATTATGTAGTTGGAAAAGCTTCTACAAGGTTATTTAATTATACTTGGCTTGCTATTTCTATTATGCCTTCTGAGGATTATCTTGGTGTAACCATGGCGGAGACCAACGATAAGATTCCTTTAAAGAATCTCGAATATTTTGTTGATTACATCGCATACCTTTTGGGCGGAAGAATTTCGGAAAACCTTTTCACAGGCTCATATACAGAAAGTGCAGTCGCAGATGTAGAATCGGCTACTAAAGCAGCTTTTAATGTGGTTACTAAAACAGGGATGACTCTTGATTCTACTAGAAACTTCAGTTTTCTTAATACAGAAGAGTATCCTATGTTTTCTGAAAAATCAACAAATCAAATTAATTGTGAAGTTGAAAAGCTGGTTGAAGCAGGCTGCACAAGAGCTACCGAAATTCTTACGGAAAATCAGGATATTATTGAGGCAATCGCTCCTGTTTTGATGAAAAAGAAAATCATGAGCGAGACTGAGCTAGACAGAATATGGCAGGATGTTGTGAAAAAACGTAACAAATAACATAAGTTGAGCAATAATTTGTACTTTAAAAAATGGATGGGCTTTGGTCCATCCATTTTTATCTCATTTGTTCTTTTACTAACCATAATCCGCAACTACATACTATCAGAGAAACTGCTCCTATTAACCCCATTTTGAATACTTCTATTCCTATATAATATATTTCTGCTGATATGTATAATTTATAATGTATTAGTAATAGAACTACTCCTAATAAACTTACTAAAAATGATATCCATAATCCAATATCAACTATTTTTATTATTTTTTTATCCATATTTTTTATTTTATTTATTATATTCTGCATTTTCTCTCCTCCTATATTTTAAATATTATCAGATTTTTATTTTGTCTTCAATTGTACTTTTTTCCGTATTTTCCAATTTGTTCCACTTGTTTTTTTTATTGTATTAATATATAATCATTTTCGAAAAATAATCATTTCGGAGGAGCATTTATGCTAAATGTAAAAAAAGTTGTTATTGTTTCTATTTTATTTGTTATTATTCTTGCTTCTGTTTTATTTTTAGTTTTTAAAAATTCAAAAAAATCTGCTCCTACATTACAAACATTTTGCAGTGAAGATAAAACTATAAGTTTATCTATTTATGATAGTTTTGAATTTTCTAAGTATTCTGATGATTCTTATGTTTTAGCTGTTAATTCTAATAAAATTAACTCTTCAATTTACGTTTCAAGATTTTCTACTAGTAATATTAGGGATATTTCAAAATTTATTGAAGCAGATAAAAATGATTATATTTCAAAATTTACTAATATTAATCAAGTTTCTGATATTAGTGAATATACTTTTCAAGGATTACATGCATATAATTATCATTTTAATTATCAGGAAAATATGTATGTAGATGTTTATTGGATTTTAAAAGATTCCGATTTATATGTTATTGACTTTAATGTGAATATGAAAAAAGGAAATTTTTCTTCTCATATTAGTGAAATTTTAAATTCTTTAAAATTTAATTAGGAGGTTTTTTAATGTTAACATCGTTTTTTACTACATTACAAGGTATACCACTTTTATGTAAGTATCTTTTAACCGTTTTAGTTGGAATGATGCCTATTTTAGAAATTAGAGGGGCTATACCTCTTGGTGTTGCACTAGGATTAGATTATTGGTCTGCTTTTTTTTGCAGTTTAATTGGAAATATTATTCCTATATTCTTTATTGTAAAATATATTAGACCTTTGTTTGATTTTTTTGGAAGATGGAAATTTTTTAAAAAGATTATTGATTATGCAACAGAAAAAGCTACTAGAAAAATACAAGAAAATCCCAAATTGCAGTCAGCTGTTGCTTTTGCATTATTTATCTTTGTAGCTATTCCTTTACCTACTACTGGTGCTTGGGTTGGTTCATTAGTTGCTAACTTTTTGGATTTACCTTTAAAGAAAGCTTTTCCACCTTTAGCTTTAGGTGTAGCTACTGCTGGAATAATTGTATTAGTCGCTACTGGTACAGTCGTTGCTATTATATAGTTACTTTTAATGTATTTTATAATAACAGTGTACTTTACAATAAATTTCTTATAATGTGAAAAAATATCTAGCTATTGACTAGATATTTTTTTATACATTTTTAATTTATTTCTTATTTCTACAAAGTCATCAATTAATAATTTTATTATTGCTACTAGTGGTACTGATAAGAACATTCCTAATATTCCAAAGAATTCTCCTCCAACTGTTACTGCAAATATTATTAGTATTGGGCTTACTTTTAGGCCATCTCCTAATATTTTAGGGTTTATTATGTTTGAGTCAATTTGCTGTAAAATTAGTATTGTAATACCCATAATTAATGTTTGTTCTATTCCACCAGTAAATAGTGTTATAAATACTGATATTGCTATTGCTATTATTGCTCCAAAATATGGAATAATATTAAATAATCCTATAAAGCTTCCTAAAAGAATTGCATATTTTACTCCAATTATGCTCATTGCTATTGATATTAATATTCCAACTATTATTCCATCTAGTATCTGACAATATATAAAATCTAATAATATTTTGTTTGATTTTCTAAAATATTTACTTAACCTAGAATATGTTTGATTATCAAATATTGCTTTTCCTACTTTCTTTAAAGTTTCTTTTATTTTGCTTCTTTCTAATAGTATATATATTGAAACTACTATTGTTACAAATATACTGAATATAGTTGAAACAACTCCTATTACTGTATTTACATATTCTACGACTCTATCTGCACTTAGTAATGATGCAAAATCTATTTCTGTTACTTTTTTTGTAATTTCTTCAAAATTAATGTTATTTAAAAATGAATTTTCATCTATGTTTGATATATAGTCTTTAGCTACATTTATATAATTAGGTACATTTTTTACTAAGTCTACTGTGCTTTCTCTAATTGGCGGAATTACACAGTTTACTAGCAAAACTATTAATAATATTGCTATTATATATACTCCTAAAACACTTATTAATCTAGCTTTATTCTTTAGTATTTTATTTTTACTTATAATTTTCTCTAGCCAGCATGCTGGTCTATAAAATAGGTATGCAATTATTATTGCCATAAAAAATGGCATTATTACTTCTGTTATCTTTGATATAGCTGTACATAGCCCATTAATATCACTAATACATTTGTATGCAATTATTAATGCAACTCCTAAAGAAAAATAGTAAGCCCATTTGCTGATTACTTTTTTTGGTTTCATATGTACTCCTTTCTGATAAAATAAGTATTTTAATTTTACCATCTTTTTGCTTATTTTTCAATAATTTGTGGTATATAGTTTATATTTAATTTATCTTTTTGTATATATATTTCTATTGCATCAAATTGTATTCCCATATTTTCTATTTTATTTATGTATAAATACCACTCTGCTGTTTTCCATATATGTTCTTCTTTTTTCAAATTTATTGATTCTCGTGCTTCTATTTTTGGGTCTTTTCTTGTTTTTACTTCTATAAAATGTATATAGTTTCCTTTTTGAGCAATTATATCTATTTCTCCGAATTTATAAATAAAATTGCATTTTAATATTTTAAAATCATTTATTTGTAAGTAAAATTTTGCAATTTTTTCTCCTAAATATCCAAATTGTTTATTATTCAATTATTCTATATCCTTTCCCAGCATCTTCTGTTATTATTTCTTCTAATTCTAATATTGTTATTCTTTGATTTATTTCTGCAATACTTTTATTTGTTTTTATAGCTAGTTGCTCTTTTGTTAATATTTCTTCTGATAATAATTTTAGTATTTCATCTTTATATTGTTTTTTATATGTATATTTTTCAAATGTTCTCCCTTTTTGTTCAAAGTTTTTTATTATTTCATTTGGTGTTGTAATTAATTTTGCGCCTTCTTTTATTAATGAATTTGGTCCTGTTCCATATGAATTACTTATTCCATGTGGAATGCAAAAAACTTCTTTTCCTTGTTTTAGTCCATATTTTCCTGTAATTGTTGTTCCGCTTCTATATTTTCCTTCTATAACTAAAATTCCATCTGCTAGTCCACTTACTATTCTATTTCTTAATGGAAAGTTTTTTGGATTTGCTTTAGTTTCTGGCGAATATTCAGTAACTATTGTTCCTCCTGTTTCTAATATTTTTTTATATAGTTCATAATTTTCTTTTGGATATATGCTATTTAGCCCGCTTCCAATTACAGCTATTGTTTTTCCACCATTTTGTACACATGTTGTGTGTGCTACACTGTCTATTCCTATTGCCATTCCACTTATTATATTTATGCCTTTTTCAATTAATTTTTTCGTAAATTCTTTTGTTATTTCTTCTCCTTGTTTTGATGAGTTTCTTGACCCTATAATTGCAATTCCAAATTCATTTAAGTTTTCTAATTTTCCTTCTATGTAAATTTGTTTGATTTGTGGTTTTATATTTTTTAATTTTTCTGGGAAATCACTATCATCTTTTTTTATTATTTTCATTTATTCTCCTTTAAAAATATTTTTTGTCTAAGCTTCTATATTGTATTGCCTCTGCTATGTCCGATTTTTGAATTTTTTCTCTTCCGTTCTAAGTCTGCTATTGTTCTTGCAACTTTTAGTATTCTATTATATGCTCTTGAACTTAAATTTAATTTTTTAAATGCTTTTTCTAGTATTTGTTTGCTGTCTTCATCTATATTGCAATATTTTTCAATTAATTTTGGTGTTAATTCTGAATTTGAATATATTTTGTATTTTTTGTATCTTTCTTGTTGAATTTTTCTTGCTTTGTTTACTCTTTCTTTTATTGTTTTTGAACTCTCCCCTTTTTCCTCTCCTACCATTTTGCTATATTCCACACTTTGAACTTCTACTTGGATGTCTATTCTATCTAATAATGGTCCACTTATTTTATGCATGTATTTGTCTATTTCGTTATTTGAACATGTACATTCTTTTTCATTTGATCCATAATATCCACATGGACATGGGTTCATGCTTGCTATTAGCATACAGTTTGCGGGGTATTCACAGTTTTGGTTTGCTCTTGATATTAGTACTTTTCCATCTTCTAATGGTATTCTTAATACTTCTAATGTTGTTTTATTAAATTCTGGTAGTTCGTCTAAAAATAATATTCCTCTATGTGCTAAGCTTATTTCTCCTGGCTTCTGGTTTTTTCCTCCTCCAATTAGTGCTATTTTTGAAGCTGTATGGTGTGGGTTTCTAAATGGTCTTTTTAGTATT
>CANCZH010000068.1 GCA_947382445.1 uncultured Clostridium sp.
TTTATTTTTATATTCTTTTCTATTAAAAAATAGAACTTTCCTATAATATAAAAAAAGTAACCTACTAAATTTTAGTGGGTTACTTTTTATGCTTTTTTTATAAACTTAGACACAAAGAATCCTTCCATAGTCTTAGATGGCAAAATCTTTATTGCCTTATTTATAGACTTATCTAATCCATCATTAAATCCAGGTACAGAATCTCTTATTTCAATATTTATATTATCCAATTTAAGATTAAAGTTTTTTAAGGCCCAATCTAAAATAAATTCATTTTCATCTTTATTTATTGTACAAGTAGAATATACAAGTGTACCACCTGATTTTAATGCTTTATAGCCACTTGTAAACAATTTCTTCTGCATTTTTACTAAATCAGATACAGTTTTCTTTGACCATCCTCTATATGTCATAGGATTCGTTGCAACAAATCTTCCCTCTCCACTACATGGTGCATCCAATAATACTCTATCAAACTGTTCTTCATAATTATCACCTAATTTTTCTCCTCTTCCATTAACTACGCATACAATACTCGCACCTTGCATTTCAACATTATATCTCAAACGCTCACAACGTATTTTATCAAGTTCATTAGCCAAAATGTATCCGTCATTTTTCATTAGACAAGCCATTTGAGTAGTTTTACTTCCTGGTGCAGATGTCATATCTAAAACTCTTTCACCAGATTTTGGAGCTAAAACTAATGGAGGAACCATACTAGATAAGCTTTGAAAATATATATATCCTTTTTCATATATATCAAATTTTTGAATATCTTTTTCTTTAGCATTTTTTATAATTAAAGCATCTGTATAATATGGTACTCTCTCAAATTTAATATTTTTTTCTTTAAAAAATTTCATAAGATCCTGAATATTATATTTTAAAGTATTTACTCTAAGAGTAACATATCTATCATCAGTCATTCCTAGAAAAATTTTATCTACCGTTATAGGTGAAAAACTTTCATATAGTTCATCTACAAAATCACTTGGCAATCTATGCTTTATTTCATTAATTGATAACATTAACCTTAACCTCTTTCTATAATTTTTATTGCACATCTAATTCCATCAACTGCTGCTGACATAATTCCACCTGCATATCCAGGTCCTTCTCCGCAAGGATACAACCCATCTAAAGAATAAGACATTAAGTCTTCTTTTCTTAGGATTTTCACAGGAGATGAACTTCTAGTTTCAACTCCTGTAAGTATTGCATCACCATTTGCAAAACCTTTTATTTTAGTATCAAAATAGCGTATTCCCTCTTTTAAAGTTGCTGAAACAAAATTTGGTAGAATTTCATTTAAATTACTCATAGTTGTACCAGGTTCATACGTTGGTTTAATTTCTCCCAAACTTTCTGTTTTTCGATTTTCAAAAAAATCTTCTACTCTTTGAACAGGAGCATAATAATTCTTTCCTCCTAAAATAAATGCCTTATGTTCTAAATCTTTTTGAAAATATAATCCCTCTAATGGTGAATCTCCTATAAAGTCTTCTGGAGTAACATTAACCAATATAGCACTATTTGCATTTTCTCCATCACGTGCAAATTTACTCATGCCATTGGTAACAATAGTTTCTTCATCACTAGAAGAAGCCATAACATAGCCACCAGGGCACATGCAAAAACTATAGCAAGACCTACCTGTTTCTTTATTATGATAAGCAAGTTTATATTCTGCAACAGGCAATTTCAATTTTGATTTATTTCCATATTGAGACTCATTTATCATTTTTTGCTTATGTTCAATTCTAACACCAACAGAAAAATTCTTTTTCTCCATTTTAACATTTTTCTTATACAACATTTCAAAAGTATCTCTAGCACTGTGACCAATAGCTAAAACTACTGTATCTGTCTCAATTTCTCTTAAATTTGTAACAACTGTTTTTATTTTATTATCAGTAGTCTTAAAATCAATCATCTTCTCATTAAATAAAAACTCTCCACCTTTTTCAATTATATAATTACGCATATTGGCAATTATATTAACTAAATTATCTGTACCAATATGTGGCTTATTAACATATTTAATTTGTTCTGGAGCACCAAAATTCACGAACTCTTCTAAAACAATTTTACATAAAGGGTCATTAATTCCAGTAGTAAGTTTTCCATCTGAAAAAGTTCCAGCTCCACCTTCTCCAAATTGAATATTAGAATTTACATTTAATTTTCCAGTTTTAATAAATTCATTTACATCTTTTATTCTATCTTCAACTTTCTTTCCTTGTTCAATAACAATAGGCATAACTCCATTGTTAACAAGAATAAGCGCACAAAAAAGTCCTGCTGGTCCTGCACCAACAATTACTGGTCTATATAAACTTTTTGTTTGTTTATTTATTTCTATTTTTTCATCTGATTGTACTTTTTTTAATTTTTTATATTTCTCTTCATTAATTAATTTAACATCAATAGTAAAATTATAAAAAATATCATCTTTATTTCTGGCATCAACAGATTTTTTATAAATATAATAATCTATTACTTCATTAAAATTTATTCCATTTTTCTTGCATGCATATTTTACAATTTCGGATATTTCTAGCTCTTCACGAATTTTAATATTTTCTAATCTTAACATACATAATTCTCCATAATCCATTTAATATCTTCAATAGATTTATCTATATTAAAAATGCCATTTCCAACAGGATAATATACAGGAAAAACATTATAATCATTTCCATTAATTCTCTTTATAAAGCTCTTTTTTCTACATTGTGAAACAGAAATTTTTTCATTTAAAATAATAGAACTAACCTGATTTCCAAATGTTATTATAACTTTAGGTTTTATTATATCAATTTCTTTTTCTAAAAGTTTTAAATAACTTTCCAAAACATTATCTGGAAGAGGTCTTGCATCAATTTGAGTGCATTTACCTAAATTAGTAATAAAGTATTTATTATCAGTTACATTCTGATATACTTCATCTGCAAAACCATAATCCCACTCTTGTGGCTTTTTCTTTAAAATATCATCATAAATTTTATTATCTAATAATCCAACACTATGGAATAATTTCCAAATATTCTTTGTAGTAACCCAAGGTGATTTTCTTCCTTTCCATTCTTTCCTACTTGATAAATTTTTTCCAGTTGGATTCATAAAAACAAAGCAAATATCAGGGTTTTCTTCACATCCACCATTATAAACAGAATCTAACTCTGGACTTCCATACTTTTTCTGTAATTTATCATACTCTTTATTTAAATCTTTTACTTGCATTTTTACTTCTTCTCTTTCTACTTTTGAATAATATACTAATATTATTTATATCATATATTAAACACGATTAGCAATATTTTCTATATAAATGCCAAAAGGCAAAGCACTATAAATCGTGTGCCTTGCCTTTTTAACGGCTTATACTGTCAGGCTATAAGCCAGTTTCTTCAAATAGGTAACATCTTCCTGCCGCATCCCCCGGGTGAGCTTTCCGGTAAGCTTCTGATTTTTACTCAGAATTTTATTCTGCTCAACAGCCTTGATCATCTTAGCATTTATTCTATCTTGGGAATTAAGCATATCTATCAATTCCTCAAGAATCCGCTTAGCCTCTCTTGTCTGCTTACCATTTCTGTTTCCCTTCTTACTTGGAGTTGTTTTCTGCTCCCTTGAATTGTGTGACTGAAGACTTGTGTTCCTCATAGAACTTACCTCCTAATGTTGTACTATATGAAATTGTACTTTTATTTTAACATAAAGTATGCGTAAATTCAAGATTTAAGCATGATATTATGTAAATTCATATTTTAGATAACTCATTTTTTAATAATTCCAATGCTTTTTTTCTCGCACTAATATCATTTTTTTCTTTACTTGAAAGTTCTGCTAAAGTTCTTCCATCTTCCAACTCAAAAATTTCATCAAATCCAAAACCATTTTCTCCTCTTGGACTCTCGGCAACAAATCCATCAATGCAAGCAGAAACTGAAACTGTATTATTTCCATTAGAAGCAGCCATTGCAGTAATAAACTTTATCTTTCTTTTATCTTTTTGAAAACCATTTACCTTTTCTATAATAGCTAAATTTCTTTCTCTATCACTACCACATAACCATCTTTTAGTATATACTCCTGGAAATCCATCCAAAGAATCTATTTCTATTCCAGAATCATCTGCAATAACAATATCTCCATTTAAAGTTTTAGCAATTTCTTCTGCCTTTTTTTCAGCATTACCAATAAAAATATCTCTATCTTCTTCAACATCTACGTCTATTCCTAAATCTTTCATTGGAATTATATCATATTCACCTAAAATCTCTTTTGCTTCATTTATTTTTCCTTTATTTCCTGAAGCCATTATCAATCTCTTCATTTTTACTTTCCTTTCTATAACATATTTACTAAGTTACTTGCTAAACCAATATAATGTTTTGGTTCTAATTCAAGTAATCTTTTTTTATCATCACTATCTATTTCTAAACTATTAACAAAATTCTTAATTTCTATCATAGATATATTTTTCCCTCTAGTCAACTGTTTTAGCATTTCATATGCATTTTCATATCCATTTTTTCTTAAAATTGTTTGAATTGCTTCTGCCAAAACTTCTGGAGTATTATTTAATTCATTTAACAATACTTCTTCATTCACTTTTAATTTATTTATTCCTACAACAGTCTGTTTAATTGCAATAATTGAATATGCAAAACCACTTCCTATATTTCTTAAAACCGAAGAATCACTTAAGTCTCTCTGCATTCTAGAAATCTGCAAATTATCAATAAAAGCATTTAACATACCATTTGCCATTTTTATATTTGCCATAGAATTTTCAAAATTAATAGGGTTAATTTTATGTGGCATAACAGATGAACCAACTTCGCCTTTAACATTCTCTTGCAAAAAATAATTTTTACTAATATACATCCACATATCACTATCAAAATCTAAAATTATATTATTTAATAACTTCATTTCAGAAAACAAAATACAAACATTATCATGTGATTCTATTTGTGTTGTAAATAAATTATACTCTAATCCAAAGCTTTCTACAAAATCTCTACTAATTTGAATCCAATCAACATTAGGATATGAAATCATATGAGCATTAAAATTTCCAACAGTTCCATTAAATTTACCAGAAACTTTTTCTTTTTTAATTTTATCTAAAATTTTATTCAATCTATAAACAAATATAGCAAGCTCTTTTCCAACAGTAGTAGGAGTTGCATTTTGTCCATGAGTATGTGAAAGCATTGGAATATTAGCAGTTTGCTTTGCTTTTTCTTTTAAAATACTAATTAATTTTTGAGCATTTGGAATATACACATCTTCTATTAGTTGTTTCATCATTATACCATAAGCCAAGTTATTTATATCCTCAGAAGTACAAGCAAAATGAACATATTGATTATATTTTTCAATATTATTTTCTTTAAATTTCTCATCCAAATAATATTCAACAGCCTTAACATCATGTTTTGTAATCTTTTCTATCTCTTTTACTCTATTTGCTTGTGATAAATCAAAATTTTTCATTATTTTTTCTAAAACATTTAAAACATTTTGCTCTCTAGAAATATTCAATTCTTTTATTGAAAATAGTTTCTTAAGCCATTCTATTTCAACAAAAACTCTATTTTTAATCAAATAATATTCACTAAAACAATTTCGAACTTCTTCAGTTAAATCTCTATATCTTCCATCAATTGGTGAAATATCTTCTAACATATTTTTTATCTCCTAACATACAATCATTGAATCTCTTCCAGCACCTGTTCCAATAAATTTAATTGGAACACCAACTATTTCTTCAATTCTATTTAAATACTTTTTAGCATTTTCAGGTAAATCTTCTCTTGATTTAATATTACTAATATCTCCAAAATTCCCCTCAAATACTTCATATACTGGTTCACATTTATTAATATAATCAAGGTCAGTAGAGAATTTCATAGTAGTTTCTCCATCCTTTTTATATCCAACACATAATTTAATTTCATCTAATTTTCCAATTGTATCAACATGATTTATTGCAAGGCCAGTAAGTCCATTAACCATAGCAGCATATTTTAAAGCAACTAAATCAAGCCAACCACATCTACGAGGTCTTTTAGTAGTAGTTCCATACTCATGTCCAATTTCTCTTATATAATCTCCAATTTCATTATTTTGTTCTGTTATATAAGGTCCCTCACCAACTTTAGAAGAATATGCTTTAAGAACACCATACACTTCTCCAATATATCTAGCACCAATTCCACTACCAGTACAAACTCCACCAATAGTTGGATTTGAAGAAGTAACATAAGGATAACTTCCAAAATCTATATCAAGTAAAGTTGCTTGTGCACCCTCACACAAAATCTTTTTATCTTGTTCAATAGCATTATGTAATAAATAAACAGTATCCACAACATACTTTTTAAAATATTCAGCATATTCATTATATTCTTTTATAATTTCTTCCACATCTAAAGTTTTATGTCCATAACTTTCAAAAATCTTATTTTTTGTGTTTACATTTTTTCTAAGTTGTTCTTCAAATTTCTTATTTACTAAATCTCCCATACGTATACCAGATCTTTCATATTTATCACAATATACAGGACCTATTCCTCTACAAGTTGTTCCAATCTTATTATCTCCTCTTAATTCTTCTTGAAGTCTGTCCATTTCAATATGATATGGTAATATTACATGAGCTTTATCACTAATTCTTAGATTATCTGAACTATATCCATTTTCTTCAATATTTTTAATTTCAGCCATCAATACTTTAGGATCAATAACAACACCATTTCCAATAACAGCTATTGTTCCCTTATTTAATATTCCAGATGGAATTAAATGAAAAGCAAACTTTTTACCATCAATCTCAATTGAATGACCTGCATTGTTTCCGCCTGTACATCTTACTGAGAAATCAGCATTCTGAGATAGATAATCAATAATCTTACCTTTTCCCTCATCTCCATAAAAACTACCTAAAACAACATCAACTTTACTCATATTGCAAACCTCCTATATATTTATTATTTATTTATAAAGAATAAAAAAAGCCCTTTGCAGACTTTTTTATCCAATTATACTATTAACTTGTTCCCAATTTTCTTTTATCTTTTGGTATGCCGAATTAGCACAACCGAGTTAACTCATTTGTGTCTATTTCATCTATATTAAATCTTTCATATCCTAAATTTTTATCTGGTTCAATTATTTTCATCTCTCCACCTTTTAAAACTGCTATATAAGATAAAATATTATATCTCCTATTTTTACTACATCAGTATTATATCACTTACCAATAAAAATTTGAACAAAAACTTTACCATATTTTGAACTTTTTACAACACCTACTCCAGTATAATTATAATTACCATTTAAAATATTAGCCTTATGCCCAGAAGAATTCATCCATGCAGTAACAGCAGCACTATTAGTAGAATTACCAGCAATATTTTCTCCAGCAGTTTTATATGACACTTTAAAACTATTTAGCATATCAAAAGGTGACCCATATGTTGGAGAAGTATGTGAAAAATAATTATTATCAACCATATCTTGAGCCTTTATTCTAGCTACTCTTTGAACTTCTTCATCAACTTTAAGTGCTTGCAAACCATTATTAGTTCTTTGTTGATTTATAAGATTAAATGTTTCTAATTCATCAGCTGTCATTGATGAATTATTTTGAGAACCCTGATTTCCGGAGCTTCCAGTATTTCCAGAATTTGAAGTACTTGGATAAATTGCTCTTACATATTTTTTACTTACAGCACCAACATAGTCTCCCTCTACTTGAACAATATACCATTCTCCAACACCTGCAAACACTCTAATATACTCATTTTTCTTAACAGTTGTTACAACTTTATATTGTGTTCCCGGACCACTTCTAACATTTAAAGTCGTTGCAGTAACAATTCCTGTTGAAAAATCCACATTATAATAATGTTGCATTCCATATGACATAGTAAATCCGCAAACTGTTAAAATAAAAACTATAAGCATAGATAATTTTAATATTCTTTTTCTTGTAAACGTTATAACTTTCATAAAACACCACCTTTATATTAAAAGATATTGTCTTACGGATGTCCAATATTCCTATTTTCTCCTATCCACGAGAAAAATATATCATAAAAAAATAGCTATTGCAATTGTTTACAATAACTATTATTTTTTTAATCTATAAAATTACTATCTTTGCTTTCCACTTTATATTTGTTATGATGCTTTAATTCTAATGCTCTTTTAAGTCTTTTTTCAGTTTCTTCTGACAAACCTGGAACATATTCTAAACAATAATGCATAAATTTTGCACTACCATTTTCAATAACTTTATTAATAATTGGTGATTTATCTTTAGTATCAGTAGATGCAGCAAATTCATACAAATGTAATGGTTCACTAGCTCCTACTTCTACCTCAGTCTCTTGTAATAAATTAATTACACTTTCTAACATTTTACTATTATAATCTTCTGAATGATATTTACTTAAATATTGTAAATAATTAGCCAACTCATTAACTACATATGCCTTTTTTCTTTTTTGTTTTGGACTTTCTGCTTCCATTCTTACTACACTATATATCAAATCCTGAATATTATTTGAATCTTCTTTCTTAAATTCTTCCAAGCTCTTTGGAAAATAATAATGTTCTTTTGCTATTCTCAATTTTTCTGCATATTCTGGTCTACTATTTACATTTAAATCTTCATAATCTTCAGAGTAAGACAAAGTTTCAATACATTCTGCATTTCTAGTATCATATAATGCTTGTAACATACTCTCTTTATCAATTCCATCAACAAAGCCTAAACAGTACATCATAAGTTTTGAATTTCCACTTTGCTTAATAAGTTCTTCAAATCTCTTTAAATTAAAATCTTTTACTCCCATATCAGCTAGTAGAAACATGAATTCATAAGAATGCACAATATCATCAATATCAATCATTTTATCTTCGAACTTCTTTAAATCTTGTGCTGTATGAACTCTTTGTACATTTTCAACAAAATCACAAATATAATAAGGATTTTCAGAATCCAACACTTTCTCTATACTTTCATTTAAAGTTTTTTCATCATTAGTATTATTACATAACCCTATATTTTGCTGAACTTCAATTAATTCCATCTTATATATTTCCTTTCTTTTTAGTTATCTTTTCAGATTTACCATCTTTATTTTAATATTTC
>CANCZH010000069.1 GCA_947382445.1 uncultured Clostridium sp.
CATTAGAAAGTGCCTTGTGTGTTATTTTATTTTTCAAAAAGTTGTAAAGTGGTGTTCCTATAGTAAAAAGGATTAAATACAAATACCCTTTTGACTCCCTAATCATTATATATCAATATCTAATAATTTTTTCGAGTAATTTGACATTTAATTTTCGGTTATAGTTGCAAAATTTTTTCAGGAAAATACCCTTTTAATCACTAAATAATACAATTATTCAGAGGAAATGTGAGAATATGTTATTTTTTATAGATTTCCTCACGGTGAGGAAATTGAATATTTTATTTAATATATTTTTGACCAAACTCCATTTTGTTAAATTCTTTATAGAAAAGCTTTTAAATTATATATTACTGGAGAATTGAAAGTTCTATTTTTCGTGCTAAATGTTATATTGTATAAGATACTTTATCAACTATATATGGTATAGGATTTTCCCTAAATAGGAGAACTTCCAAATCTCTAGTAAATGAAAATGTCTAAAATAATTTGAAGTTTTCTGTTTCAATTGCCCTCTATTCAGTAGAGGGCAAGCCATAAAGGACACATCTTGATATATCCGACTGCCATTCAAATTTATAATTGAATAAAAAATGCTGAAAAATTTGATAGTTTGTATTGCTTAAGGAAATTAAATATATAAAATTAAAAATGTGTTGATTTTTGGCGTATATAATAATATAATAAATAAAAAACAAAAAGGAGAATTTATACATGGTTAATAAGATAGCATTTGTAAATGGTAAGGGTGGATGTGGGAAATCTACAAGCATATTTCATATAGCAGGTATTTATGGTGGGCGAGGAGAGAAAACACTAGTTATAGATTTAGATAAGCAAGCCAATTCATCAAAATTTCTACTTACGGAAAACAGTGATGAATTATCTAATACTGTATTTGATTTTTTGACTAAGAACAGTCAAATTGAAAATGTTGTGAAGCGAACATACTTTAAAAGCAGAGGGAACGCAAATCCTAAATATTATAATGTAGATGTTTTGCCGGCTGATAAACGGCTTGAAGATGAAAACTTATTAAAAAATGTAGAGGATATAACAAATCAGTTGAATAATTTTATTACAGAACAAGGTTACAAATGGGTATTAGTTGATATGCCTCCAAATAATAAAACAATAAATCAAATCTGTTTTTCCCAAATTGTTAATAATATTATAGCCCCATTTTCAAGTGATATTTTCTCGATAGACGGTTATGCTGATTTAATGGAAATTGTCAATCAAGCACGTGCTGTTAATGAAACATTAAATATTTTAGGTATATACCTTGCTCGTTATGATGCGCAGTGTGGCGTTGATAGATTTATAAAAGAACAACTCGAAGAATTTGACACGTTTCTAAATGTTCAAATTCCATTAAAGTCTGATATAAGAGAAGGCGTTATGTTTGGGCGACCAATAAATTTTTATAAACCGTCATCAAAAAGCAGAGAAGCATATGAAAAATTGGCAGATATTATTGAATCAAGAATAAAAGAACTGAGTTATTAGGAGGAAAAATGGCAGATAAATTTAATAAAATAAAAGCTATAGAAGGAATTAAAACCGTTGCGAAAATTAATAATGAAACAGCAAATTTAATTACAATTAGATATTACGCAGATGATGATTTATTAGACTATCCTAAAAATAATGAAGATATCGAAAATACAGAAGATTTAGAACAATCAATAAAAGAACAGGGATTTACCGATCCAATAGAAGTAACAGATTTTGGAATGAAACCTAATAAATACATGATTGTTAGCGGACACAGACGGAGGAAGGCAGGACAAAGATGTAATATGCGGAGTTTTCCGTGCATTGTACGACATTTTAAATCTGAAGCTGAAGTAAGTAATTACGTTTTATTTTCAAATGCGCAAAGGGATAGTTCTAAAGATCCATTATTGTATGTTCGGCGATACAAATTGCACGAACAATATTTAACAGAGATTAATTTTAAAGGAAGTATGCGAGAAGAAATAGCTAAAAGATTAGGCGTTAAACCAGCACAAGCTGACAGGTATAAACAGATGAATAGTATAATATTTCCTGTGTGGGATTTAGTACGTGAGGGACATTTGGGACTATCAAGTGTAACTGATAGCGGAATGTATACTCATACAGAATCGGAACAACAAGAAATTCTAAAAATTATACAAGAATGCATGACTGATCGTGATGTTACTCGAAATATTATGAAAAAAATTGTAGTAGGATACAGGGACGGAAAAAGGACATGGCATGAAATTGCCGAAAAAGATGATAAACCAATTATAGAAAAACCTATAGAAAGGTATGATGTAGCTACTTCAATTGAAGAAAAGATTAATGATAAAGACCATGATAATATTATTACTGAAAGTTTAAATTTTGAAACTCAAGGGAATGTCGTACAGGCAGAAAATGAAAATAGTGAACACATTATTTTGCCTGATACAAAAAATCAAGAAGTAATAGATGATGTTATACAACAAGAACCAGAAATAACAAGGGGTAAAGAATTAATTGTTGGTGACAAGATATGTAAGTCAATCGATACATTAGATGGATTATTAAACGAATGTTATAAATTTGAAAATGATGAAAAAGTAGAATCAATACTGAAAACTATGTCCGGATTAATAAAAACAATGTTAAACGAAATGAAAAATTTAAGTCAAGAATATAATAAAGAAAATATTTTCAGTAGTTCTTTGCAGGATATCTCAAAAGAAATCAGACTTTGTAAGTAAGTTTGTATATACCTCTAAAATATCTAAGTATTTCCTCACCGTGAGGAAATATTTCTTTGCTGGATATCTCATAGAAAATTATACTTTGTAAGTTCAGTTTGTTTGTATATACCTCTAAAATATCTAAGTATTTCCTCACCGTGAGGAAATATTTCTTTGCTGGATATCTCATAGAAAATTATACTTTGTAAGTTCAGTTTGTTTGTATATACTTTTAAAATATCTAAGTATTTCCTCACCGTGAGGAAATACTTCTTTGCTGGATATCTCATAGATATCAAACTTTGGTAAGTTCAGTTTGTTTGTATATACCTTTTAAGTACCTAAATATCTCCTCACCGTGAGGAAATATTTTAGATGAATAAAATTAGAAAGAAATAATTTTATGATATTACAACAAGATTTTAAAAGTTTATATATAAAACTGAATGAAAATAAATAACAGCAAATATTACACAAAATGCATTTGGACAATTATATACATATCTTGGGTTCCGGCAGGTTTAAATAATAGAATTAATTAATGCATATGGCAATACAGGGAAAGATTATCGAAAAATTCCACCTTTTAGGGGTATTTATTACATTGGCATCAACCCAACAGCCTGCTCAAAATCTTTTATAGAATCTGCTTTTGCTGCTACTTTATGCCATCCTCTCAATATTTCTAAATCAGTCTGTTTCATAATATAATTTCTAAGCATTTCTGATGGTTCTCCTATATCTTCCAAAAGTTCAAGAACAGCTTGCGCTCTTTCTTCAGTTTTACCTCTAACTTCACCCTGTAAGTTTTCCTTATTAAGCAACATTTCAAATGAACTGCACATATCTTTTTCATCTCCTTCTATAAGCTGCTCTATTAATTTACTACGTTCTTCCTCATTCAGTTTTTTTATCACATTAAAAAACCACGTAGTCCATTCATTAAAATCATCTTTATTCATCAGTCTAATACGATGTATTAGTTCGGGAATACCATCTATCCATTCTTTTCGTGTACGTTTTTTATCAGCTAGGAAAATATTATCTATCAATGTATTTGATTCTTTAATCTTTGAAACATCAAGTTTATTAACTGAAACAAGTTCATACTTAAAATCTACTACATATTTTCCAAACACATCTGCATGGTCTATTATTTCTTTAAAGCTGCAGGATGCTGTCCAATTTTTTTCACCATTATGCAACACAATCGGCATAATTGCCGGAAGGCGGAAGTCTTTCTGTTTCCGAGCATTTTTATCACAATTTTTAAAATAATCCATCCAGATAGCTATCATATATACTAACAGACGAAACGGCATTGTAAAATCATTATAACTTTGCAACTCTAACAAAAAAACAGGTATATACTTCCTTCTTTTGTATTTACTTTGTATATTAAATCGGATTCATATGTGTCAAATTGGACTGTGATAAATTCTTTGTTAATTAGCTCTAAATCCTTTTCTGTTAAATCCATCATCCAATCAAGGCTTATATATTTTTTTATAAAATCAAGAAAATTTTTCTTTATGGAAAAAATTCTTTTATATCCTTTATCATACGGATTGTCTATTCTCTTACTTTGCATCTGAGTATTCTGGTTTTCTTCTGAATCTGTGCAGTTATTTATATTTTGTAAATCGTTCTTCTTATTCATAATTTTTATAAAATAATCCCTTTCTTCCTTAGAATATCCCGTTTGAATTTCTTCTATCCTTAGAGTTATATTATCATAGATATTTAATTAATTCAATCAATTCATTCTAAATTAAGGTTATCGTGAGATCTAGTTTCAATGTGCTTGACGTCTGCACATTGTGCCATCTGTTAATATCTCGATACTTGATTTATCTTTGTTACAGGATAGTAAACATATATTTACTTATCGTACAACTCGACTGATTTGTTATCAAAACCCTTAAAATCGCAGACAAAAAACGAATCCCTAAATCGTAGCAGCGTACAATTAGGCATTCGTTTTTTGTCTACATATCTGACCACTTAATTTCTTATTCGTTAGTATCCTATAATAATTGGATCTATAAGAAATACATGGGGGGTTCACTCTATCGTTATTTCTTTTTTGTGAGATAAAAGTACATTTAAAATTATGGAAACTAAAATAGCAAGTAAAGAATATGTAACCATTGATAACATACTTTCTGTTTTAAGAAGATATAAAATAATACTTCCTAAAAAAATAAAATATAACCGTTTTTTTAATTGACTTTTAAAAAATATAAATTCTTGTTCTTCTAAATGGTTATTTTGTTTCGTCATGCTTTTTAATAAGATAAATCCAAAGATTAAACTAAAAAATAAAGCAATGTTTCTATCTAATGGAAAATATTTATTAAACATGGGTAATCCAATTCCAACGCTGCATGAACAAACAAAACAATACATATATTTTTTAAAATGGAACCCACCAACATAACTTCTGACACAAAAAAAAATTAGCCAAAATATAATTTCTTCCCATAATACACCCATTAATGCAGTTATCATAAAACAAATTACAAAACAGGCACCTAATTCCAAACCATATTGAAATCCGTAGGTATATATTGGATAATCTTCTTCTTTTATTATGCCTTTCCTACCAATATAGCCTGTTAATAAATCAGCTATTTTTTTCATTTGAAAAATTCCTTAATTTTTTCAATTCTTCCGGCTTTTCTATATCATGATAAAGAATAGTACACCTACTATTTGCTGCTATCTTACTGCATCCAAATGCTAAAAAAGCTAATCCCTCTGCTAGTTTTCCAGTTTTTTTGTTTTGATTATTATTCATGTCCTCGTAACCTCCTAAAATATTTTTTCTTTATTTAATTTTCGCCATTTATTATAACATATATAAATAATAAATCTATAAATATGTAATATTTGGTAGGTTATATGTAATATTTGGACAACAACTACAGTAAATTTGTTATTTTAATATCCCAAATATCATAACTTGAATACTGAAATAATTATCATTATATGTAATATCAATTTTACCATGATACTTCGTTACTATTTTTTTAATAGAACAGATACCTATTCCATGATTCTCACTTTCTGTTTTTGTTGTTAATATTTGACCTTTAGAATCTTTATTAATACAGCCATTATAATAATTTCCAATCTGTATTGTTAAAATATTTGAGCGAAATTGTATTACGAAATCTATTTGTCGCTTATCTTTTGTTATTTTTTCTGATGCTTCAATCGCATTATCAAGCATATTCCCTATTAAAATACAAATATCAATATTTTCATAGGGTAGCTGATGTGGTATTTTAACATCTACGTTAAATTTGATATTATTTTCTTGCGCATAAGCACATTTCGCATTAATTAATGCATCAATTACAATATTACCTGTATCTACTATTATATTTTTCTGATAAAATGCTCCCAAAAACTCTGTAATATATTGTTTTAATTCTGTAATTTCTTTTCTCTCTAGCATTTCCGCTATAGTACAAAGATGTTGTTTCATATCGTGGCGTATATTTCGGAATTCAAGCATCATAGCTTCCTTTTCTGCTGTATGTATATCAATTAATTCAAGCTGTTGTGCATATACAGCATTTTCCATTCTAAGTCTTGCTTGTTCTGATAATTTTGTTACAACATTAAAAATGATTACATTGATTGCAAGCATAACCCCAATTCCACCTAATGTTAAATATAGCTTTTGGGTATTTGCACCAAAATAAAACAAAATATACAAAATGTATATACTGCCAGCAGGTATAAATAACAACATTATTGCATATTTTCTTGATAACATATGAAGTTCCCTATTTTTGGATATAATACACACTACTTGGGATAAAAGTAACATCAATATATTTGAAATAACCGCTCCTGCTAATTGAGGAATTGTATAATCTATACCAAATAAAACAAAAAAACTACCAACTGACAGATCCGTTATCATTCCAATTGAAACAAACATAAATGAAAAAGCAAGCTTTATAGCAAATCTACTTTCATATGCTGATAGGCAGATATTAGTCACCAATATTGTGGTAATAGACATTTTAATATATAACGGCAAATCTATCCTATAAAACATTAAGTACTGCCATCCCATATATAAAAACCAAGCAAAATATTTTTGTAAATGTTTTGATTCCTTTGGAATAAGCAGAACGTTAAAATACAAATTTAAGATTATTGACGGCATTATTATACGAACTACTATTGCAGCACCCCAATAAATAAAATTATCCATTGTAGCTCCTTTTCATATTATGTTTAAATATAACACTTATAAACTTCCTACGATGGTATTCAAATCTAATATCTGTTTTATCTTAAATTAATAAAACAAAGAATCCCCAAATTGTTCAGTAATACATTTTGAAGATTCTTTGTTTGTATGGATTTCTCACGTCTTTTGGTTGTTAGTATTATAGCATATCTTATGTTCGATTTCAATATGTACTGCACAATTGATAAATTAAACACAACAAAATAAAATATTATTGCTTTCTTATATCATCCTTTATACAATTTATCATTACCGGAAGTTCTTCAGGTTCTGTAGCATTTACATAAATAAAGTGTTTCCACCGTAATACTAGTTTCCGTTCTTCAGAACCATCTCTTTTTCCGATCCAATAACTTTGCCAATGACCTCTGCGCACATGAGGAGTTATATGGTGCTGTTTTTGTAATTTTTTCTCGTTATTTTCTGTTTCATTGATATTCCTAGATGGATTGTTACCTTCTGTTTCATTGATATTCTTATATGAATTGCATTTTTTATTCAGATTTCTTATTTTTTTAACAATATGATTTCCGACATTCCAGCGATTAACTTCTTTGTATTTATCTTTTATATCCGCTATTGATTTAGGTTTTACTGTTTTTTTAGTGGGTTCCGCTTGCTGAATATCTGCATTAACAGCACATACGTATAATACTAACTGTAACATTTTTTCAACAAGACGGATATATTTATCTGCTTCTGTAGTTACGTCTTGTTTGCTATATTGCAATTTTAATGGACTTTCAACACATTCTATTAGGGTATGTCCTGTTAACAATTCAATTGAACGGATATCAACAGATTCTCCATTATTATTTAGTATCATGAATTTCATTAATTCCATTTTATTTTCCATATCGAAACAAACAAAAAAACCATGAAATTGTTCACCTAAAAGGTTGGGAGCTTCAAAATATGCACATGGATACGGCATATTTTTCAAAATTTCCACAGGAAGCAGTATCTTATCCTCTGCCTGACTATAGAGAAGTTCTTCCAGTTCCTGTTCAAAATGGTATACCTGCTTGCTGACTCTCCATGATGCAACAATACTGAGTGTTGTTGCAATCCAGGTTACTTGTAACATATCTAATTTAGTTTTCATTTGTGCATTTTCTTTGCAAATTATGGCAAGCAAAACTTCGGTTTTTGTAATATACAGTTCATCGGGAAGGGGATGTTTTTTGCGATATATCCTTTTCATTTGATCCAGTTCCTGCCATGAGATATTGCTTTTTTCTGTATAATTATTTAATAATTTTAATGGTAAATACATTACATTTTATCTCCTCACATTCGTTTACAAATAACGTGACAGTATTGTTGTTTATAGTACATAGAATAAGTTTGTATCCGTAGGATTTTGAATTAAATATATATTTTAGAACCAATTATATCCTAACCGCACAGGTGGAAATTTATTGTAATTTGCAAGTTCCTACGAGAACAGAAAGATAATTAGTATGTATAATCTACATAGGCAATTTCTCTCAGTCCTATATACCTTTCATTAACTCATATCGTAAGAAGTTAAGCCAAATCTATTCAAAGTAATTTGCAATTTATGAAAGTCATTTTGGTTTTGCATTTTACTCAAAATTCCCTTTTTGTCAAATATTATTTTCACTTTTTCTTTTGTATAAAATAAAAAAAATGGTGGTTTCGTTAAACAATTTCTTTCTGCGACACAACAAGATTGCTCTTTATTAATTAAATTTTTTACAGCCCATTCATTTTTACATTCTTCAAAAAATAACTCATATCCATCACTAAATATTATTCCTACCTCCATTATTTTTTTTATATCTCTATAACTATATTCTATCATAAATTCCATCATTCCTTTCACTTCGTTCAGGGCACAAACAAGATATGAAAGCTACTTTTTTACTTCACAGTGTGAAATTTCTTTCATTCTTATACTCGTTAATGCATTTATCTGCCGATTTCTGTTTAACATTGCCTATGTCCTGAATCCGTGAACATTGCCTCGAATATATGAGGCACGTTGTTTTGCCTCCGT
>CANCZH010000070.1 GCA_947382445.1 uncultured Clostridium sp.
CATTAAACTTTTCTTCTATACTTACGATTTTTTTCCAGTCAGTTTCATTTTCTTTTTTACGATATATTACAAAATATTTATCTGTTATATCATAGCTTGCCCAGTCTAGTTCAACTGCTCCTTTTCCTTCGTTTGAATTTAAGTTTACTTTGCTTGTTATTATTAGTTGTGGTACTTCAAATTCGTATACATTGCTTATATTCCCTACATAATCTTCTGCTATTAGGTAAACATATTTTATTTTGTAGATTTCATTTATTTTTATTTCATCATTTTTATTTACTTCTGTACTATTTGATTCTGTTAGCTTTGGATTTTCTATTTTTTCTGTACTTGCTAAATACCTATATTTTGTTACTCCTGATCCTTCTCCAAGTGTTTCATGTCTATCATGTGCAATTATTTTTAGTGTGCTATTATGTAATTCTGCATTTGTTATGCTAGGTGCTGTATTATCTAATTTATTTATTGTTATCTTTTGTATTGATGAGTTTCCTAGTTCATCTTCGTATAGTACTGATAGCTCTTTTGCTTTATATACATCTCCTGTAAATTTATATTCTCTTATATATTCGTTTTCTCCATTTAATATTGCTTCTCCTAAATCTTCTATATTATTAAATGCTATCTTAACATTTCCTATTCCTTTATCTATTGCTTTAAATGTAAAGTTTTTTGATTTAGCCCAATCTCCTATTATTTCTGTACTTGAAGTTGGCTCTGGTGGTATATTATCAACTTTTGCTATTGTAAATTCTTGTTCTGTACTGTTCTCACATTCATCCTCTACAATTACTTTAAATGTTCTTCCATTTGTATCACATTCAATATCTGGTATACATGATATTGAATATTTATTGTTATTTACTATAGTATTTCCTTCAAAAATTGTATCTTCTTTATCATCTATTATTTTTACTTTTACTGTATTGGTCCAATTTTCTGTTCCTGTAATTGTTATTGGCTTTGTTTTGCTCCACTCTGTTAAGTTTTCACTTTGGCTATTCATTGTTATAGTTGGTTTTTGAAAATCTGGTGTAATTTTATGCATAAAACTTTCAAACCCACATTGAACTCCATTTATATCTCCACTAAATGTGAGATTTGCATGCATAAACATTTTTTTTACATTTTCCCTTAATTGTCTAGTACTTTCTATTATAATCCTTTCTTTATATTTATCTGGTTCTGAATTTATTATTTCTTGACTAATTAATTTTGAACTATTTATCTTTAACATATTGTCTGGATCATATGATTTACCTTCTAAAATATTAGTAATATGTATATTAACATCTATAATGCTAGTACATGTATATGTTGGTGGAATTGTATTTTTATTAATTTGTATATTATCTGTCCAGGTTCCAAAATTCTTTTTACAAAACATACAATAAATGTTACCATCATCTTCTCTTCTAATTCTATGTCTTCCTTTTATATGCGTATTTTTGCATAATGCACATGTTCCTGGATGATCACAATCAATCTTAGTTCCATTCTGAGTATAGCATTGTTCTGAGCCTACCCAACCTTTGTATACAATGTTAGAAACATCATATGTATTTTGATATATTTTCTTATTTGAATCATTTTTTAGATAGTACTCTCCTCCATCTGGAATAAAATCTTTATGAATATCACATTTTTTTCTATGGCAATAGTTTATTAAAAGTACATATTCACCATTCCATACACATGGTTTATATCCTGTATATGAATATCCACATGTACATGTTTTGGTATATGGATTCGCATATTCTGATGTACATGATTCATATCCTAAAGCCCATGTTGTAGTAAAACTATGAATTACTTCATTTTGTTTTTTCCACATTCCATACATTCATTCCAATGCTTGTTGTCATCATACATTGTTTTAAATTTATGAACATGTTGTATACTTCCGATCATCTTCTAAATTTGTTACATCTATCAGTGTAACTATATTTATATTTTTTTTATTTTCTTCTGTTTTTACTATTTTGTCTCTTATTTTTTCTATTAGTAATATTTTATCTACTTTAATACAAAATAATGTTAATATACAAAAAATTAACGTTATTACTGCTATTATTATCTTAAATATCTTCTTCATTTGTTTCCTCCTAGCTTTTATTTCTATATTTTTAGTATAATTTATTAGTTTTTAAAAATATATTAAAATGAGCTAATTGCTATATACTAAATATACATAAATAGTTTGCTAGAAAGTTACATTTTTCTACATATAAAATGAAAGTTATATTTACTACTATTTTTTATTTTTCTATTAATATCTAATTAGTGCAGCAATGTTATAAGCCCTTTTAGGGCAAAAAGTTCTCGCTTTTTATTGTTTTTGAAATATTTAATAATGTATTAGTAGTTGAATCATAGCTTTCAATATAATATTGGTATATACTTTCATTATCAGTGGCAGTTGATGTTATGTTTATATTGCTATCTTCAACCTCTCCTGTTATTGTTATGTTTGGAGTGTTTGGTTTTGCTATATCATTTGCAAATAAATCTATATAAGTGTTTCCATTAAACTTTTCTTCTAAACTTACGATTTTTTCCCAGTCAGCTTCATTTTCTTTTTTACGATATATTACAAAGTATTTATCTGTTATATCATAGCTTGCCCAGTCTAGTTCAACTGCTCCTTTTCCCTCGTTTGAATTTAAGTTTACTTTGCTTGTTATTATTAGTTGTGGTACTTCAAATTCGTATACATTGCTTATATTCCCTACATAATCTTCTGCTATTAGGTAAACATATTTTATTTTGTAGATTTCATTTATTTTTATTTCATCATTTTTATTTACTTCTGTACTATTTGATTCTGTTAGCTCAGGATTTTCTATTTTTTCTGTACTTGCTAAATACCTATATTTTATTACTCCTGATCCTTCTCCAAGTGTTTCATGTCTATCATGTGCAGTTATTTTTAGTGTGCTATTATGTAGTTCTGCATTTGTTATGCTAGGTGCTGTATTATCTAGTTTGTCTAATATTATTTTTTTAGATGATACATTCCCTAATTCATCTTTATAATATACAATTGCATTAGTAGGTTTATAGACATCTCCAATAAATTCGTATTCTCTTGAATAATTTTCCTCTTTTTTTGTAGCTAACTGATAGTCTTTCATATCATTAAATGCTATTTGTACATTTTCGCAACCATAATCTATTGCTGTAAATATAAATTTTTTCTCTTTTGCCCAATCTCCTCCTAATTCATTTCCAGAAGTTATTTCTGGTGCATATGCATCAACTTTTGCTATTGTAAATTCTTGTTCTGTACTATTAGCACATGCATCTGTTACAATTACTTTGAATTTTTTGCCATTTAGTCCCACTTCAATTTCAGGTATGAATGAAATTGAATAATTTTTATTAGTAACATTGCATTTGCCTTGATAAATAATGTTTTCTTTATCATCCAATACTTCTACATTTACTTCATCTGTCCAATTTTCTGTTCCTTTAACTGTAATTGTTTTATATTTACTCCATTCATTATTATTTTCAATACTAATATTTGTTATTTTTGGTTTTTCAAAATCTGGATTATATATAATGTAATTATCTGTTATGTCAATTTCACAATTTCCTTCTATCCAAAGATGTCCCCACCATGGACATTTTATCTCAGTTGTTTTCTTTAATAAAGAACTTCTAATTTTTTGCACTACAGTAAATTCTGTTCCTTCAAAGTTTCTATTTATTACTTCATACCCATTTTTATCTAATGCATTTTCTGTATCATCTATTTTCCATAGCCAGTCATAATCATTATACAATAAAGCACCATTTGTAAGTTTAAAATTTGAAGTCATTATATATTCTACTGGAACACTCGAACTTTTTGTTAATTTATAATTACAAATACCATATGTTTTATTGCAATATTCACAGTATATTCTTTCAGTATTTTCATCAACTTTTAAAAAATGTTCTGGATTTTGCAGTGATACATATCCACAAATATAACATTTTCCTCCAATATCCTTACAATTTAATGGTCTACCATTAGACATCTGGCATCTTTCAAAACCAAATGAAGTATATAATCCTCCGTTTCCATAATACTCATTATAGTAGTATTTGCGTTCAATATTATTTCCACAAACACTACATACTTTTACATGTAAATATGAACTACAAAAATATTCTCCCCTCCATACACATGGTCTATGTCCATTTTCTGAATATCCACATGAACAAATTGCCACATATGAATTTTTGGGTTCACATGATTCATATCCTAACTTCCAATTTATTTGTTTAGTATGATTCTCTTCATTTCTTGTTATTCCGCAAAAATTACATTCTTCCCAATGTTTGTCTTTATCATACTTTGTTTTATAAATGTGTTCATGTTCTGGTTTCTTTCCCATTATTATGCCTGTTACATCTATTGTTGTGACATTATTCTGAATATCAGAATTAGAGCTTTGTTCTGCTTCTCCTAAAGCTCTTTTTACATTTTTTATAATTGATATTTCTTTCATATTTTCTGAGTAAATCACTAATAAAGCAAATATTATTAATATTGCTAAAATTCCTACACACACTATCTTTTTTCTATTCTTTAAATTGCTACCTGTGTGTGTGTGTGTGTGTGTGTGTGTGTACAGCGCCAGGCATTTGCTGTTTCATACTTTTCCTAATTTTTATTTTCTCTTTAATTTTCTTTTGCATTTTTCTGCTCCTTTCTTTTGCATACAAAAAGACTTTTACTTAACAAGCTTTTCTGCTCATTAAATAAAAGTCTTCATCATAAATACAATTAGAGTAGTTGTTTACTACTCTTTTTTCATTCTTTAAATTACTACCTGTGTGTGTGTGTGTGTGTGTACAGTACCAAGTGTTTGCTGTCTCATAGTTATTTTATTTAACATTTTTTATTTTCTCCTAAAAAACATTTTATTTTATATTATATTTTAAATTAAAGTTTATTTTTGTCAAGAAATAAATTTTAACCTTTCTAAATCATATCACTTCAATTAGTTGTAATAACTGCTTCTTAGACTTTATGTCTTTTTGTTTACATTTTTTCTAAATTTATAAGTTATGTATTATTTTCTATTGCTTTGAAAGCTCTTTGAATTATCTTATTTTTCTTGTTTTCTTTTAAAATTAAGTACCATAAATATATTGTAATTAAGAAGAATGCTATGTTTTTAAAGTATAATACTAAAATACTTGAAATAAATGTTAATATTATTAGTGTGTTTTTTGAAATACTTTCTATTTTTTTCATCGCTTCTTTATAGGTAGTTTTGTATATAAATATAGTTTTTAATATCCTTCCTCCATCTAAAGGATATATTGGTAACATATTTATTAATAAAAGACTTAAATTTATGTATGCAATCTCCGGCATATTAGCTATTATTGCCATTATTAAAATTATTAGATTTATAAGTGGTCCGTGCTATATCTATTATTATTTTATTTATTCTTCTTTCTTTTCCATAATTCTCAAATTCTATTGAAAGACCTAAAATCGTAATGTTTATTTTAGATATTTTTAATCCTAAAATTATTCCAGTCAAAGCATGGCCTAATTCATGTATTAGTATAAATATAAATGTTAGTGCAAATATTTCTATATTTTTTGTAATAAAATAAAAAGCTATTATTAAAAATATTTTTAAATCTATTTTAATTTTCATTTTCCACCTTCTTTTCTATTATTGTAAGTGGGTCTATTTGTTCTCCGTTTTTTAATATTTCAAAGTGTAAGTGGCTTCCTGTTGAGTTTCCTGTACTTCCTATTTCTCCTATTTCTTGTCCTTGTTTTATTTCATCACCTTCTGCTACATATATGTTATTACAATGTGCATATACTGTTGCAATTTCACCATCTTCAATTTTTATATGCTTTCCAAGATTTCCTTCTTCTGATACCATTGTTACTTTTCCATTTATCGCAGATAATATTTTATCACCTATGTTACCTGCAATATCTATTCCTGTGTGATTTGGTGTTACTCTACTATCTTCTGATTCTCTTACTCCAAAGTTTGAGGTTATTTCTCCTTTATATGGCCAAATTACTTTATATTCTTGGATTTCTGCTACATTATCTGGCAGTTCTTCTACCAAACTTTGCGTTTCTTGTACATCAGTAGTTTGTGGCTCTTTTTCTTTTATTTGTGAGCTGAAAATATCTTTTATATTTATTTTTGTGTTTAAAAATGTTTTTATTTCGTCTTGAAATTCTGCTGATTGTAATTTTTCTTTATTTTGGTATCCATATATTGATATTGTTATTAAAATTATTATTAAAAAATTTCTAAATGTGTGACTTTTGGGTTGTCTTACTATCTGTCTTTCTCCTCTATAATTTATCCCATTTCTTCTATAATAGATTTCTTGTGCTTTTTGTATTTTTTCTTCATCACTTAGAGTCATATTTTTCTTCCTTTCGTCCAAACTTTCTTTGTTAATGTATATGCACTCTTATGAAATTTAGAATAAAAATTGTTATTATAAAAAAAGCAAAAAGATATGTTTTCTTTCTACTTTTCTTTATTTTTATTTTTTCTTGATTAAAATATTCTTTTATTATACTTTTTCCTTCTTTTCTTGCGTATTCTTCCATTCTCTTTTTATCTTTTGAATTATTATCTTTTAATATTATTATTGCTTCTTCAATTAAATTAGATGGTATGTCTTTTAAAATTATTATGTTTTTTAATTTTTCTTGATTCATTTTAAATTTTCCTTTCAAGAATTTTTATGTTTTGTTTATTATTATTTTTATATTTTTATCTTTTGAATATTTTTTTATTATATCTTCTGAAAATCCCGCTAATTCATTTGTTATAACTATTGTGTCATATTTTTTTTGTATTAATTTTTCAATTTGTTTGTCAACTACTTCTTGTCTTTCTATTTCAACAACATTAAATCCTAATCTCTCTGGGATTATAAAATTTTTATTATCTGTTTCTGCTCTTATCCAAGAAATTTTTATTTTTATCACCTTTTTCTTTCTTTTTCATATTATTTAATAAGGAGTGATTTTAATATGAGTACTAAAGGTTTAGATTTTAAACATAAAGAAGTTATAAATATTACAGATGCTAAAAGGCTCGGATTTGTTCAGGATGTTAATGCTGAACTTGATTCTGGTACTATAACTTCTATTGTTGTCCCTGGAAATTCAAAATTTTTTAATCTTTTTTCTGGTGATAGTGAAATTGTTATTCCATGGTCTAGAATAAGATGTATTGGTGAAGATATTATTTTAGTAGAAATTTAAATTTTTATTTCCATACTCTTTTTATGCGCTCTATAGCGCTTTTTTCTAGCCTTGAAACTTGTGCTTGTGATATTCCTATTTCTTCTGCCACTTCCATTTGTGTTCTTCCATCAAAAAATCTTTTGTTTACTATCATTTTTTCTTTGTCATTTAATTTTTTCATTGCTTCTAGTATTGTTATGTTTTCTGCCCATAATTCATCTGTGTTTTTTACATCTTTTACTTGGTCCATTATATATATACTGTCTGCACCATCATTGTATACTGGTTCTTGAAGTGATACTGGATCTTGTATTGCATCTAAACTAAATGCAATTTCTTCTGGTGATACTTCTAGTTCTTTTGCAATTTCTTCTATACCTGGCTCTTTTCCAGTTTCTTTTGTTAATTTTTCTCTTACTTGCATTGTTTTATATGCTAAGTCTCTTATTGACCTACTTACCCTTACTATATTATTGTCTCTTAAGTATCTTCTTATTTCTCCTATTATCATTGGTACTGCATATGTGCTAAATTGTACATTTAAACTTAAATCAAAGTTATCTATTGATTTTATTAATCCTATACATCCTATTTGGAATAAATCGTCTGCACTTTCATTTCTTCCTGAAAATCTTTGTACTACACTTAAAACTAGTCTAAGATTTCCATTTATGAATTTTTCTCTTGCTTCTTGGTCTCCATTTTTTATTTTAATTAGTAGTTCCTTTTTTTCTTCGTTTGATAGTGTAGGTAATTTTGAAGTATTTACTCCACAGATTTCTACCTTGTTCATCAAACAAAAACCTCCTTTGGAAATTTGTTATATACATTATTTCCTAAAAGAGGTTTTTTATACCTATGTTATTTATTAGTTTACGTAAACCTATTGATTATATATTTTTGTTGTTGTATAATTATATTGTTATGTAAACTTTATTAGATTAAAAAAGGAGGACTATCTATGATTTACACAACTGAAACTCGGAATTTTGCTTTAGGACATGGTGTAACTTGCACATGCCAGTTACCCATTCCCGACTTAAAAGCCAATCCCAACCAAGCTGCAGCGATGGGAAAAACTTATTCAGAAAAGAATGAAAAGCTGGATGAGTTTTTTACCGAAATCTATTTTCCTCAGTACACCCGTGAACTTAGGCAGGTTATCAATGAGTATATGAAGTCGGATTTACCCGATAGATTCTTATGTGGAATCGATTTTGTGGTCAAACCGCTTCCTATTCAAAATGGAATCTATGCTTTCTACTGTTGGAATAACGATACTATTACTATTAATGCAGACACCTTGGTATGTGGTTCGAAGTTCGCATCAGGTAAATTCATTTGTGGGCATGAGATCGGGCACAAAATTATCTCACATCGGAATTCTGCTGAATCTATATCTGAGGTATGTTCAATTTTAATGATTTCCGATGTATTCGGTGCAAGAGAAATCTTGTGTGATGCATTTGGACAGATTGTAGCTCCTGATGACAGATCTCGCTTCAATTGTTATATTGAACAGAGCAAATGCGAAGGCATTAAGCGAGCAGCTTTAAAATTGGCATGGTCCTGCTAACATTCGCAATCTTTTGCGACAACAAAAAAACCGCTGTACCTCTGTGAAGCAACCCCACTTTAGTGGACATTAATTAAAAAACAGTATATGGGACTACTC
>CANCZH010000071.1 GCA_947382445.1 uncultured Clostridium sp.
TAGGAAAATGTTGTATACTATTAACCAGTTTTATATTAAATAGGAGGTTATAATGTTAAACGCAATTGGTGTTACAGTACGTTTTGGAAAAAGAGTTTTATTTGAAGATGTTAATATTAAATTTTCAAAAGGTAACTGTTATGGTATTATTGGTGCAAATGGGGCCGGTAAATCAACTTTTTTAAAGGTTCTTTCTGGAGATTTAGAACCTAGTAAAGGTGAAGTTGTTTTAGATAAAGGTGAGCGTTTGTCTGTTTTAAAGCAGGACCACTTTGCATATGAGGAGCATAGAGTTCTGGATACTGTTATTATGGGTAATCAAGAGTTATACAAAATTATGAAAGAGAAAGATGAAATTTATTCTAAACCTGATTTTTCTGAAGAAGATGGTATGAAAGCTGCTAAACTTGAAGAACGTTTTGCTGAACTTGATGGTTGGAATGCTGAAGCTGACGCCGCTACTCTTTTAAATGATTTAGGTATTGATACTTCTTTACATGAAAAATTAATGAAAGAAATTGAACCTAAAGATAAAGTTAAAATATTACTTGCTCAAGCTTTGTTTGGTAATCCAGATGTTTTACTTCTTGATGAGCCTACTAACGACTTGGATATTAAAGCTATTGATTGGTTACAAGAATTTTTAATTAATTTTGATAATACTGTTATTGTTGTATCTCATGATAGATATTTCTTAAATAAAGTTTGTACTCATATTGCTGATGTTGATTTTGGAAAGATTAAAGTATATCCAGGTAATTATGATTTCTGGTATGAATCTAGCCAACTTGCTTTAAAACAAATGAAAGAACAAAATAAGAAAAAGGAAGAGAAAATTAAAGAATTGCAAGAATTTATTGCTAGATTTAGTGCTAATGCTTCTAAATCAAAGCAAGCTACTTCTAGAAAGAAGTCTCTTGAAAAAATTGAACTTGATGAAATTAAACCTTCTAATAGAAAATATCCTTATATTGATTTCAAACCAGATAGAGAGCCTGGTAAAGAAATTTTAGAATTGAAGAATATTTCTAAAACTGTAAATGGTGAGAAAGTTTTAGATAATGTTTCTTTTACTGTTAAAAAAGACGATAAAATTGCTATCCTTTCTGATAATGAAATTGCTAAAACTACTTTATTCCAAATTATTGCTGGTGAGTTAGAACCAGATGAAGGTGAAGTTATTTTTGGTACTACTATTACTAATGATTATTTTCCTAAAGATAATAATTATTTATTTGACTGTGATTTGATTTTAGTTGATTGGTTACGTCAATATTCTAAAGACCCTGATGAAACTTATGTTAGAAGTTTCTTAGGTAGAATGCTTTTCTCTGGTGAAGAAGCTCTAAAAAAAGTTAATGTTCTTTCTGGAGGAGAAAAAGTTAGATGTGTTCTTTCTAAATTAATGCTTTCAGGTGCTAATTTCTTAGTTTTTGATGAACCTACTAACCATTTGGATATGGAGAGCATTACTGCTTTAAATGAGGGAATGACTAAATTTAAAGGTAATTTAATTTTTACTTCTCATGACCATCAGTTAACTCAAACTGTTGCTAATAAGATTATTGATTTAAGTGGTAGCAAAGTTGTTATTCGTGAATGTAGTTATGATAATTATTTAGAAGAAATTGGTGAATAAAATTTATTTTAAATAAAAAATTGGCAGGTTTTAATAACCTGCCTTTTATAGTTTATATTAACATTTCTTTATCTACTTTACCATCAAATATGCTTGGTAATCTTTCTATATCATAATTATTCATCATTTGTATTAAATCAAAATTTTCAAATATCATTTTATGCATCTCCTTTTATGTTTATTTTTTCCATTGACATTTATTATTATACTATATTTTTGTTTTTATGTAAATCGTTTTTTCTAATTTTAATTTTTTATTTTTTTATATTAAAATAAAAAACAACCCCCAGAAAAGTTCTCTAGGGGCTGCCTGCAATATGAGAAGCCATGAGCTGACTTCTATTTTTCTTTTTGGGGAAATACAACACTTGCGCGCCTTCTGCAGTGCTCTTCCAGTTCCTTTTTCGCAGCATCTACATCAATTGGCTGCTTTTTGAAGAATATGCTGTCGTCATAATCTCCATTTCTGTTTATTTGCACAGATGCGTTTCCAATCAGATATGGTTTTTCATTAACGTACTTCTCTTTGTCTTCATAGATCTTGCACTCGTATGCAATCGCATCTTCTGTTAATGGAACTGGTTTTGAAAAGATTGTGTATTTCATGGTTGTCTCCTCCTCCTACAAAAATAGGATTGAATCTAAAACATTAACGTCTATTATATTATACTATATATTTACTTAAAATTCAATTATGTAAACATATTTTTAATTGATTTAATTAAAATTTCCATTTTTTCATCATTTGGTAAGTTCAACCTAACACTTCGTTTGTTTAAATTTTCAAATGATTCTCCTGAATAAACTTTTATTCCATTCTTTTTAAATTTCTCGCATAAATCAATATCTTCATCAGAGTATAATAAGCAAATAGATGTAGTTTCATTTGTTTGTGCCATTTTTATATTTTTAGGTAAACTTTTCTGTATCCTTTGTTTATTTACTTTAATTTTATCTTTGCACATATTAACAAATTCTATATCTTGTAAACCTTTAATTGCTAATTTTCTCGATATTTGTGATATGTTATAAGGGTGAGACATTTTATTTAAATATTCACATATTTCCTTACTTGAAACTATATATCCAGCTCTTATGCCTGCCATTCCTAGACCTTTTGAAAATGTTCTTATAATTATTAAATTATTATATATATTTATTAAGTCTATACATGACTCTTCTTTTGAAATATAATCTCCATAAGCCTCATCAATTATAACTCCTATACCTAATTTTTCTGCGTGACTAATTATTTTTATAAGTTCATTTTTATCAATAGTTTGTCCAGTAGGATTATTTGGATTGTCTATATAAATTAAATTAATAGAAGGATTAATTTTTTTTATTAAATTCTTAGTATTATATTTATAATTTTCTTTTTCTTCTAATAATACAGTTTCAATTTTGTAACCAATCATTTTGCAATAATTTATAAAATTTGGAAATGTAGGTACATAAGTTAATAATGCAGAACTATCGTTTTTAAATAATATACCTATGTCATACAAAGCTTCAACTGAGCCTGATGCCAAAACTATATTATTTAAATTTATTTTCCAATATTTTGCCAATTCTTCCTTTAATTTATTATCATAAGAATATTTTGATATATCTTCTAGTTTAATATTTTTCAATTCTTTCATTACTTCATTGGAACATCCATAAGGATTTTCACCATCTGAACAATCAACTTTTATATCATATTTTACTTTTTCTCCATTTGCATAACTTTTTATTTGTGCATTTTTTATATATTTAGATATTTTTAAATTCATTTTACTTTCCTCATCTTTCTTTAGTTGTATTATTTTTTATGTTATTATTTACTATAATTTCTTTTAATACTTTTTCTTGAATTTTTGCCACTTTCATTACTGAAATTAATAGTTCTTCGCAGGTATTCTCTGTGCAATTAATAGCTATTTTTCCAAATAATTTCTCATATGGCTCTACAATAGTTTTTTGCAAATTTTCTATTGACTTTTTTAATTTCTTTTTTGAATCTCTTGATGTTTTCATTTGTTCAATATATTTATGATAATAGTTACAAATATTTTCATCTATTAATGGTCTAGTATCATTTTGAGTAACTGTGTATGGTGGTGAGCATCTTCCATCTAATCCTATTGCTGGAGGTGTGTATATATATGAACATTCATTTTCAGGATACACGTATCTATATATTTCATCAAAATAAAATTCATTTAAATGCGCACTTTCTATTAATTCTTCTACTAATTCTCTTGAAACTTTCTCCTCTCTTTCATTATCTTTTGTTGTCCAACCAATTTTTACGGATGCATTCTCAGTTTCATATAAATACCTACATATTGCTGTTTGCAGAATAGTATAATCTCCAAAACTTTCAAAATTTTCAAGTTCGTAAAAATCTTCTAACTTAACTTTTACAGAATTATATATTTCTTTAAATTTCTCTGTACCAATAAAATCATTTGAACATATCATTTTATATTCTGACGATATTCCTAAATTAGAAACAACAGTATTTATAACCCTTTTCTGTTTTTCAATTAGTTCGTCTCTACTAGATTCACTCACATTGTATCCTGTTGTAGAAATTAAATGTAATACATTTTTAGCTCCTAATTTTCTTTTTACTTCTAATGCCGTAAGTATAGTGCTAAGAACATCTATTCCAAACCCTAAACTTGGAGCAGTTGTAGACGCAAGGCCTGTTCCAAAGAAAATAGATGTATTAATTTGATTTTCTGTATTTATATTATTAGATAAATACATGCTCTTTAAATTTGTCATTTGTGAAATTCCTTCGCTTTTCTTCATTTTCTAACATCCCTTTCTTAAAAATAAAAAGAAACCCATTATGAGTTTCTCTTTCAATAAATATTTTCATAATAATTAATTATTAAAACTCATAAAAACAATTTATATGCAAATAAACTCAAGCTTAAAAAGCTAAAGTTAAAAAAGAATATATTATTATTTGCAATAATGCTTTTATTTTTCAAAGTTATTACCTCCCTTCATTATTTTAGGAATCTAAAATTTGTATATATGCAAAAAGTCCCTAGCAGAATAATATCTGCTAGGGACGAATAATTTCCGTGGTACCACCCTAATTGTATATAATCTTATATACCTCTCAAATTTCAGAATCCATCAATTCTTAGCCTTATAACGTAGGCATACGTATAAATCTACTTAAGGAATTAATCTTGTTCAATTTATCTGCTCAATAGTGAATATATAATACTCTTTCAATTATTGACTCTCAGCTATTGTCAATTTCTCTGTAAATCTATTTAGTATTTTTTTCTATTTCATTGCATTTAATTTGTTTTTAATTATATACTATGTAATTAAAATTTTCAAGGCTGATATTAAATATTTTTAGATAGATGTCATTTAATTTTTTAATATATTATAAACAATTAATTAATAATTTTTCGTATAATAAAACAGCAAAGCATTAAACTTTGCTGTTTTGGTGGGCAATCGGGGGGTCGAACCCCGGACCTTCTGATTAAGAGTCAGCTGCTCTACCAACTGAGCTAATCACCCATATTATTTATTTTGTACAACAATGAAATTATAATACCTATAAAACAAAAAGTCAATATAATTTTATTTTAAAGCAAAAAAAAAACTCACAAATGAGTGAGAAAGAAAAAAATGATTTTCTTTTTTAGGTTGTTTTACTTCAGATACGATTTTCCTCCTCCAACTATGAATTTGCCAAACCTCGTATTGTAAACGAATCCATATTCATTGTTCTTAAATGAGTATGATTTAGATCTTAGTTTGTTGGTATCATAGTCATAAGTATAGCTTTTTACAGATACAATCTCGTTGAAGTAAGCTATTTTTCCAGGTTCAATGTAAGCTGGCTCTGTTTCAGTTCTGAATGCTCCAATGTTTTCCTCTTCTCCAAACTCGTCAATGAGAATATATGGCCGAAATACCAGAAATTTTTTTCTGACAAAAGTCATGGCTACAAATATAGGAGATTTTATATGCTCATGCTCTACTTCTATTTTGTATGCATCATAATTTGTGCCATCAATCATGATACATCCATATTCTTCTATAGAATTAATCTGCACTCCGCTTTTTTCTGCTAATTCTCCTACCCTATCTTTCAGCCATTCGAATCCTACATCAATTCTGGAATGAAATCCATGTGGATATTTTTCCCGAACTTCTTTAAGAAGTTCTTCTTCGTCTGGAACTCCTACAAAGTATGCCGCTCCATCTACTGGCTTAATGATTGGATTGCTGTCTTTATCAAAGTTAATTTCAATAAGACTGCATCCATCGGCAAGGTATGTAAGTTTGTTTACTACATTTTTGCATTCTTCATAGTTCCATTTCATATTCATAATGTCACACAACCTTTCTTACCAACATATTGGTATTTTAATTTTTATTTCCGTGTACATAACTAATTATAACTCGTTTACATAAAATTGTCAAATCTTCTATATGTTGTAATTTATATTAGATTTACATAATTATATGATATGGATCTTTTAATTAAATCAATAGAAAATATATGGTGAATCTAGTTACTTTATAATATATAATCTAATATATTATGTCTTTTGCAAATAAAAATCTCAAAGTTTGTTATGCTGTACTAAAATTTATTGAATTTTTTAAGAATACATGTATAATTACTGATGAGAGGTGAATTTTATGAGCAAAAATAAAAAGATTGTTTTAACAGCCGTTTTACTTGCTATGCAAATAATTTTATCACGTTTTTTGTCTGTTAAAACTCCTATTATAAAGATTAGTTTTGCATTTGTTCCAAGTATGTTATGTGCTATATGGCTTGGACCTAAGTGGACTGTTCTTCTAAATGTTTTAGCTGATGTTATTGGTGCAACACTATTCCCAACTGGGCCTTATTTTGTTGGCTACACAATTAGCACAGCTATTTCTGGATTAATTTATGGTTTATTAATTTATAAAAAGGATTCTGAATCTTTTAGTGATAAAGTTTTTATTATTAGAGTAATTATTGCTGTTTTATTGGTTAATTTTATTGTTAATCTTGGTTTAAATACTTTATGGACAAGTATCACATCTGGTAAAGCTTTTAAAGCTATTTTTGTTACTAGATTTATTAAACAAGTTATTATGATTCCAATAAATATTTTAGTTATTACTTTCATTGAAAGAATTTTGAGAAAACCTTTTGATACTTATATAAGGAGTAATGATGATTAGAGTAGAAAATGTTTCTTTTAAATATAAGGGTAGTAAGTATAATGTTTTAGATAATTTGAATTTTACTGTTAATGATGGAGAAATTGTTGCTATTGTTGGAAAAAATGGCTCTGGAAAGTCTACTATTGGAAAATTAATTACTGGTATTAATAAGTTAAAATCTGGCCATATCTTTATTGATGATTTAGAACTTCCTAGCAGTCAAAATTCTAAGCTTGTTCGTGATAATGTTGGAATTGTTTTTCAAAATCCAGAAAATCAAATTATTTTTAATAGTGTTTATGATGAAGTTTCTTTTTCTCTTAGCAATTTGGATAAATCTGAAATTGAAACACGTGTTAATAATGCTTTAAAACAGGTTGGTATGTTTGATTTAAAGAATAATGATTTGTATTCTTTTTCTTTAGGACAAAAACAAAGAATTGTTATTGCAGAAGTTTTGGCTAAGAATCCTAAGTATATTATTTTCGATGAACCTACTACCATGCTTGATAGTAATGGAAAAGAAATGGTTTATGATATAATTAAGAACTTGAAATCTTTAGGATATACTATAATTTGTATTACTAATTTAGCTGATGAGATTTTACTTGCTGATAGAACCTTAGTGCTTGATAATGGAAAAATTGCTTGCGAAATTGAAAAAAAGGATTTAGTTAATAGTTCTGATATTTTTAACAAATTTGATATAAAAATGCCTACTTTACTTAAAATTTTAGTTGGATTGAAAGATGCTGGTATAAATGTTGATTTGCAAGACTTTTCAACAGAGTGTTTAATTGATTTTTTTAAGGAGAAGTTACTAAATGAAGAATCTAATTAAGTTTTTACTTTTTTTAATTTATAGTAGTCTTGTATTTTTCTTTCCAAATAATGAAGTAATTTTTGTTTTTATTTTTATTAATTTTATGGCTATTATTATTAATTTTAGAAATTTTAATCGTATCATTAGTGGAACTTTTAAATTTCTTCCTTTTATATTTTTTACTTTTATTTTTAACTGTCTGTTTGATACATTTTTTAATGCTTTATGGATTGGTATAAAATTAATTATTGTTTGTAATATAACTATTTTCTATTCATGTACTACTAGTGTTGTAGGAGTTGCTGATACAATAAAGTTATTGTGCAGTCCTCTTAAATTTTTTAATGTTAATACTGATGATATTAAAATTATGGTATGTATTGCTTTATCTATGATTCCTGTTTTAAAAAATGATTTATATGAAGTAAAAAATGCTTGTGTTGCTAAGAATATGAAATTTAATATATCTAATATGAAGTTTATATTGTCTAAATTTTTACTAACTCTCTTAAAAAGAGTTAATAGTATTGAGGAATCTTTAATTACAAAATAAGGCCATCTTATAAAAGATGACCTATTTTTTATTCCTCTATGGTTGATGGTGATATTTCTGGTTCTTCTGGCTTAGTTGTCTCTTCTGGTTTTTGTTCTGGTGTAGCTGGTGTTTCTGGATTTTCTGGTTCTGTTGGTGGTGTAACTGGTATCTCTGGTTCTGATGGCTCTGATGGTGTTTGTGATGGAGTTATTGGCTCTGGAGTTGCTGGTTGTTCTGGTTGT
>CANCZH010000072.1 GCA_947382445.1 uncultured Clostridium sp.
TGGTGCGGTAGGTACAACTTGAATTGCTATATATAGCCAATTTAAAGCATTTTTTAAATTTGTCCGTGCAGTTTCCGTGCAACTTATTTAATAATCAAAAATGTTAAATAATGCTATATAGTATTATAACTTATTTTTCCAATTCATAGCACCATACAAAATTCTTTCAATATTTACTACTTTTTCATTTTCATTAACTCTATAAAATGCAATATAATTTTTTATAACTACCTTTCTTATACTTGAATTGTCATTTAATTTTAAATCTATAATAGCAAATTTTTGTGGGTTATATTCTAATTTTTGTATTTCCTCTTTTATAAGTTTTGCGTATCTATCTGCAATAATAGGTTCTACTAATGAATATTTAATATATCTAATAATATTCAAATAATCAATTCTAGCGTCTTTTGAAAATTTTATTTTGTATTTTTCCATAGAAAAAAGCTCCATTTACTATTATATTTTTTGTACTTCGTCAAAAACTTCGTCAAGAGAATATACATCACCATTGTTTGTGCTTTCAATTCCTTTTTCGAGTTTTTTAATTAAATCGTCTTTATCTTTTATAACGACACTATCTGGTGCTTGATTTATAACATACATAAATTTTACATACTCCATATAATCAAGGACTTGGCTTGCAAGTTCTTCTGGTAAACTTTCTATTGAATTAAGTAGTTCTTGTTTTTCGATAGACATATTTTTCACTCTCCATTTTTTCAATATATAATTATTATACCATAAATTTCGTAAAATTTGTAATTATTTTTAAATTTAATTATTATAATCCCAACTTTTTCACATATTTTGTACTTCAATTTCAATTATTTTATATGCTATTTATTATTATCTATTATATTTAATATTGTATCTAAATCTTCTTTGGTAATTTTTGCTTGTTTATCTTCTTTTTGGATTTCTTGGCAACTTTCTTTAAGATAATATGTTTCATTATCAAGCATTATCTTATGAGAACTAATTCCCTCACACAATTCATTATTATATTTTGAATTTACTAATATATTTTCAATAATTGCTACATCTTTCATATCAGTTATTGAAATTGTTAGCCCCTCATATTCTTCAATTTGAATACTTTTAGAATTAGACAATTCATATTTCATAAACCAGTTCCCCATTTTGACACCAATATTGCTTTCATAAGGTTCATTTGGAGATACTCCAACATAACGAACTACTTTATAACCTAACCCCCAGTAAGTTACTTTTTCACCGTCTTTACTAACTATTTTTATGCAACATTTAGGTTCGTGACCAGTTGTTACTCTTGCACTATCAGCATAATTAGTTACAATTCCTAAAACAAATACTACTAAAATTATCCCCAAAACAATGTATACTTTCTTTTTCATATAATTTATATCTCCTTTGTAATAAATTTAATTATTTTTGTTTTCATCTATTGATTTTTTGCTATTTCTATATAATGTTGCAAATATTATACCAAACAACATTGGTATAACAGCATATCCTGCATTACTTACTTTATGTAATATTACTAAAATCGCACCTAAAAAAGTCAAAATCAAAAATATTATATATAAAATTAGAAATACTTTCATTTTTAATTGTTCTTTTTTCATATCTATCGCTCCTTTACAAAATATATTTATCTGTATATATTATATATTAAAAATATCTAAATATAAAGCATTTTGCTTATTTAATGTTTCTTGTTCATTTTCATTTAACTTTAATTGTTCAAACATCTCGTCAGTAAAATCAACATTTTTCTTTGAAAAATAGCACTTTCTTAAACTAGGCTCACATTTTGCATTTGTTCCAAAATAACCACCTAGCATTAAGCCGTCTGTGCCATTACAAATATTGATTTCAAGAACGGCAACATCTACACGAGAGCTTGTAGGTTTGTAGTTTTCCATTACTGCAAATACGATTTCGTCATTACATATTAAGTAGCCCTCTGAGTATATTCTTTTGTCGTGATAATCTACAAACTTTGCTTTGCATATATTTTGTTTTTGTTCTAATTCTAATATATATTTATCTGGAGCAAATTGTTTTGTTCTAAAATTGTAAGCATTAAAATAAACATATAATTTATCAGTTCCAAAAGGGTTTTTAGATTTATTATTTTGTGTTGTTCTATTAGTATCACTTCCGTATAAATAAGCTTCATATATTCCTAGTTCTTCACAAATTATACTAATATCTCTAACATCTGGCAAAATTTCTCCTCTTTCGTATCTGCCAACAGTAGTTTTATTTTTTCCTATAAGTTCTGCTAAATTTTCTTGGCTTAAACCTTTTTGTATTCTGTAATTTCTAAGTCTTTCTCCAAAACTTTTACTATCAAATTGTGCCATAATGTGTACCCCCTTATATAAACTAAATTCATTATACTATTATATAGGAAAATATTCAATACAAAATCACTATAATACTTGATATAATTGATTTGTAAGGCATTTTGTGCTATAATATATTATATAAATACCTATTTGGTAAAGTCTTTTTTATACGATTTTGCCCAAGCAGTAGCTTGTTTGTAACATAAAGTTATTATTCGAGCTACTGAAAGTGGCTCGAATTGTATATATAGAACTTCCACTAACTAATTGTTGTTTGGACTTTCTAACTTATGTGCAAGAAATAGAGATTAGATAGAAAGGAAACCGAACAATGATTAAAAAATCTAAGAAAACAGTCATAGCATTCCCTCGGAGGCGGTGGAGGTTGCTAAAAGGCTAGATATGGAGATTACACTAATCTCCATTTTCTTTTGTAAGTATAAAAGGTGCGTGACACGCAACATTTTATGCTTTTTTCTATTTTTTAAAGAATTTTAGCAAAATTATTATGAAAATCGGTCAAAAACAGGTTAATTTTACCCGAAAAAGTGCGTCTGACGCAACATTTGGTGCGTAGAACGCACTTTTGCTATGTTTTGACTTGTTTACATAATGAAAGTATAATATATCTATAAGCTATTAAATCTATTAGAAAGGTTAGTAAGTATGAAAACTAAATATGATGTTTTTACCAAAGATAAAGAAAAAATATCATATCGTGCTTTTATACAAGCTACACTTATTGAATTAGGTTTAAGCCCTACAAGTAAAGGCACATATTATTTAAGAGATATTATAACTCTAGCTATACAAGAATATAGCTATAATGATGTTAGCTTAGTAGATTTAAGACAAAAACTAGCTGAAAAGGAAAATACATCAGCAAGCACTATAAAAGCTAATATAGACTATACTTTTAAATATAAAGATACATCAAAAGCGGAAAGTAACTTTGAATCAATATTTAATACAAAATATGACGAATATTATATAACTGCAAAATCTCTTACCAATTTAATTATAAGTCTAATTTATACTCACTAATTCAAAAACACAAAAATAAGACTGGCTAATAAACTTTAATATTAGTTAGGTCTTATTTTTGTGTCTTTTTTTATAAATTCCTATGCTTTTCTACGCATTTTTACGCATAACTATGCGAAACGATTTATCTCAATATTTCCATGCTAAACTGTAATTAGTTCGAACAACAAAAGATTTCTAGAAATCAAATTTTAAAAGGAGATTTCAAAAAATGAAAAAAATTTCAAGAGCAATTACAAGAGAAAAACTAACTAAAAAACACGACAATTTATTTACAAAAGATGTAATCAGTTTAGATGATAAAAACACCCAAAAGTATTTTGACGAGTTATCATATCAGCAGTATTTATCAACTTTAAATAGTGAAAGTAGTGATTTATATGACTAATAAAGAAATTATAATCATTTATAAAAAAGTTGGAATAGATGCTGAACTGAAAAAAGTTCAAAATGAGCAAAAAACTTTTGAGAATTTACTAGGTGGCGAATTAGACTATATCCCCTACGAAGATATAACAATAATTGCAAGAAAAAATAGAGATAATTTAAAACCTAATATTTACATCAATACAGAGTTTTTAAGTATCGGCTCGTCTATACGAGGAGATGTGATTATAGCTTTAAAGGCAAACGACATTTTTAAATCATTAACAAAAGAACAAGCTATAAAGTATGTAGAATTTTTGAAACGAGCAAGTTTTAATTATGACAATTTTGACGAAAAAGGCAGATATATTCCAAGCAACAAAAACATTATAAAAAGAGGAAAATTTATCATAGAAAAAAGCATTGGCGATAATGATGTAACTAATCTAAATAATACAAATGAAGAAACCCTAAAAATGATTTTAGGAATACAAAGTGTAATTTTAAATTTTATAAAAAATAGTACAAATTAAGGAGCAATAAAAATGAGTGAAATAGATAATATAACAACGCAAGTTGTAAATGAAATTGATACAAAAGACAAAAAAATAAATATAAATTTACCAGCACCAGTAACAACAGAACAATTAGCTGTATTAGAAACTATAAAAAGGCTTAAACACCCTTTTCGTATGCTAAGTGTAAAAGATGTTATGAGAGATTTAAACATTTGTGAAACCATAGCTTACAGAACTTTTAAAAGAGCTGACTTCCCCTCAATAAATATTGGGAAATCTAATCAAGTAATGCTACTTGCCTACTTAATATGGAAAATGAGTAAACGAGTTTAGGTGGTGGTATATGTGAGTAACAAAAATCAAAATAAAGGTGGTAGTATTTACTACTCAAAAAAAGACAATAGATATAGATGTACTTACTATATACTTGATAAAGACACTTTAAAAGAAACAAGAAAAACAAAGTCTTTTCTAAGTGAGCAAGAAGCCAAAGATTTTTTAACAAGTATTCAATATCAAAAAGGCAATGACTTATTTATTAAAAACAATGGTATTCCATTAAATCAACTTATGCGAGAAAATGTTGAACGAAAATTAGAATTAAATTTAATTGGCGAAAGGACTTATGGTCGTACACTAAAAACAATTAAACTAATCGAAAAAAGCCCAACCTCAAAAGAAAATATTTCCGATATAACCAGTAGTGATATACAAAATTATTTCAATACTTTAAAAGATTATAGCAATTCTACAATAAAGAAAATAACTGAACAATTTTCACAAGCCTTTGAACTTGCTATAAATAGAGGTTATCTATTAAGAAACCCTATGTGTGATGTTATTAAACCCAAAAGCAATAAAGATAAAAAAGTTGTTAGAGCCTTAGAAATTGAGGAACAACAAGTATTAACAGATTACCTAACAAATATACCTATCTCAAACGAGCCATATAAAGTAGCCTATTTAATTGAATTATATTTAGGTTTGCGTATTGGCGAAGTATTAGCTTTAAGAAGTACAGATGTAAACTTGCAAAAAAATCTAATATCAGTAAATAAAACTTTAACCAGAGATAGAAATAACAAAGTTATAATGGGAAAAGCAACAAAAACTTATGCAGGAATTAGAGAAGTGCCTATTCCCTCATTTATCAAAAATGACATTATAAGTCAAATGAGATTAGCTGAAAACAACAAAGATAAACAATTATTTTTAGATACAAACGGAAACTATGTTAGACCTACTACTGCTAATGATAAATTAAGAACTTTACTAAAAAAGCTAGGTATAGAAAATATAAGTTCTCATAGTTTACGACATACTTATGGAACAAGATGTGTCGAAGCTGGTATGAGAGGTGTTGCACTTCAAAGACTAATGGGACATACTGACATATCAGTAACAATGAATACATACACAAGTGTTTTTAATAGATACAAAGAGGCTGAATTAGACAAAGTTAATAGCTATTATATAAATAATGCTATTATTAGTCCTACTCAACCAGTCTTATTAGAAGAAAATGCAGACTTTGAAAAAATCAATAGTATAAATAAAAATAAGCAGAAACTATTAGAATTAACAAAAATAGTTGAAAACTCAGCAATAAAAGGCTTAATACCTATGGAAGTATATCAAGAAACCATAAACTATTTAAAAGAGCTTGAACTATATTTTGATAACGAAGAAAAAGGAGATTTTGAAAGATGACCAAAACTGAAATAGAACAAAGAATAAATGGTTTAAATGAATATATGCTAGAAAATAGTGATAAAGAATTACTACTTCTAAAATTATCTAGTGATTATACATATAATAAAGCAATTGCTATTGTAGAGAAAACTGCAAAACGCAAAGACTGGTATTCCGTTGACGATAAGAATTGCTTTAAAACTTGGGACGAAGTCGAAGCCTTTATTGACGGAATTTGCAAAGGGAAAAATACTAATTTTAATTATAGCCACGAAGAAAGATAGATTTGTGAAATTGATTAAATTTTATTTAATTGATTTCACAAATGAAGTGGAAAGGTTTGGGAAACCGACAGAGGTTTCCCAAGTGTCAAGATTTTTGGAATAGTAATTAGCATAATTGCATTATTTATTAGTATTCAAATGAATATAATAAATAATTTTAAATAATCTTGACTGGGGTTATTAGGGGCTTGCCCTTAATCATACAGAACACTTTTAGCGATAGCGTATAAAAAGTGTTCTAGTATGTTCTAACACTTTATACTTGTGTTATATTAGATAGCCTATAAAGTATTAGAACATAAGTAAGCCTACGAAGCCCTACTCAAATAAAAATGAAAAGGAGCTATAAAATGTGAGTTATGCAATAATAAGAAATAAAAATTATAAAATGGGACAACTCCCCTACATATATAGACATAATGAAAGAAAAAATACTAATTACTCTAATAAAGAAATAAACAAAAATAGTTCTATCAAAAATTATTCACTTAAAAACATAAATACATCTTATCAAAAAGCCTTTAACATCATAAAAGAAAAATACAAATTAAAAGGTCAAATAAAGAAAGTTAGCAATGTAATGTGCGAGCTAATAATAACATCTGACAAAGACTTTTTTGAAAGAATTGGAGAACACGAAACAAATAGATATTTTAAATTAGCCTATGACTTCGTTGTAAATTATAATAACTTAGGCGAAGAATTTATAGTATCTGCAAAGGTTCATAATGACGAAACTACACCACATCTGCATATTGTATTTATTCCAGTAGTTCACACACTAGATAAAAAAGGAAAAAAAATAAATAAAATTGCTTGTAGTGAGTTTTGGAAAGGAAAAGAAAGTTATAGAATTTTGCAAGATAGATTTTATAATTATGTCGTGAATAATGGCTTTGATTTAGAACGAGGAAACACAAAAGATAATGAACATATACCGATAGAAAAGCTTAAAAAAGTTACAAATTTTGAAGTACAAGAAATGTTTAAAGATACAAGTTATTTAGAGCAAGAAAAGACAACTGATAATATCGAAGTTATGAGAAATGAATATAAACGAGTAATAAATAAGTTTAATACACTTGCCAAAAGATATACTAGAATAAAAAATGTTGTTGAAGAAACAGTAAATAAAACCGAACAAATACAAGTTGAAAACTATGCACTAAAACAAGAAAATATACACCTTAAAAATGAAGTTGTAAAATTAAAAGATTATATAGAAAATACTTTTGAGTATGTTTCACTTCTATTTGATTTTTCAAAGGAAAGATTAAAACGACTTGTAAATTCCTTTATACATAGCTTTGATAAAGAAAAATAATTGAAAGGTGGTAATAAAATGAGTTCTACTGAATTAAAACCTAAAATTGAAACAAAAGAAGAAAATTTAGAAACATATACAGATTTTAAAAAGAGATATTATTTGTATAGAGTTGACGATATTGTAGAATATCTGCAAAGAGATAATACAGAACTTGATAAATTATTCAAGCAAGAACATCAAATGTTTAATGACTTAAAAGAAAATCTATCCCCAGACTTACAAACTGAATTATCTCAATACTCTGACAACTGGATAGATATACTTAACGAAGAAGTCGAAGAATTAACACAATATATATTAAAAGACTTTGAGGAAGAAAGATAATTAAAAATAGGGCTGTTTTTACAGTCCTATTTTCATATATTTAATAAGATAAATTGTAATTTTGTGTTTACCTTTTAATAATAGAGTACATTTTCATATCTAGTA